>NZ_JAEINN010000002.1:300000-396132 GCF_016342405.1 Maridesulfovibrio ferrireducens
ATTTCGGTAATGTTAAGAGTCCGGCAATATTCGATTAAGTTTTCCATCAACTGATAGTTACTTACATTGAAATGTCTGTATCGTCCCAGTCCTGTTCTCGGGTCCATAATGAAACCGAGCATGATCCATCCGATCGGGTTTTCGACTTCTTCAGCTGTAAGGTCGCCACTATCTACTTTATCAACATAGTATAGCATTTCGTCGAATTTATCGTCGAATTTTTCATGTCCGCCGAAGTATTCCCAGATGACCCTTGCAGCACTTTTTGCTTTTCTGGACATTCCCTGAAAATCAAGATCCATTCCAAGTCGCTCTTCTTCACTGGAGTGGTGGTCAAACCAGTATCCGCAACCTTCGATATACGGAACGTTTGCAACGATGTCGTTGGGGTCTCCGGGGTATTTGCCGTCCTGAACATCTTTAGGATGGACAAACATCCAGTTATCCATAATTCCGATATCTGTTAGAAGGACTGCACAAGCTAAACCGTCAAAGTCAGATCTTGTCAAAAGCCGCATGCACCTCTCCCTGTGGGTTAGGAAAATATAATTAAATTTTATTCAGAGATTCAAGTTAAATAGATTATTTGTATTAAATTAAATTAAAAATTATTTAATTACAATCTGATTTTTAAGAGAAAAAAATACATTTAAAAAATAACTGTGTTTAATCGTTAGTGAATCTATTTTATTATTAAAACAGGACAATTCGCGGTGTTCAACACCTTATGTGTAACACTACCAATGAGTAACCCTTCTAAGTCTGATTTTCCTTTTGATCCCATTATAATCAAGTCGCATTCTTCAGTTTCTGATACTGTTATTATTGAGTTAGTTGTATCTCCGCCAATAGTTTTATCACTAAGTGATATTTTTTCAGCCTGAGGGTCGTCCATGTATTTTTGAAGAATAGCGTAAGAGTTACGGGTTGCTGTGTCTATAGCTTTTTGAAAATTAGGTTCACCCAGTCCGGATGGAACAGGAGGGTGGCAGTGCAACAGGATTACTTTCGCTCCGCACATTTCGGCCAGATCAAAGCCATATTTTACAGCGTTGTCTGAGTGTATTGAGCCGTCAACAGGGATTAATATTTTTGAAAAAATCATGCTTACTGTTCTCCTGTAATTTTTTATACATTACTTGAACCTTGAGTGAGGCGCAACCCGGTTAAGAAGTTAATAATTATTTTATAATTTAAAATTCGTAATTTGTAAGTCGACAATATAGGTCTAAGTTGAATGATCAATCAGTGTTTTTTAAGGGTATTAATTGTGTTTTTATTATATGTATTTAAGTTTTTATATGATGTAAATTGTCCAATTGTATTTTATTAGTCAGGTATAAATAGGGTTTATGTGAAAAAGTATTTTGTTAAATATTTTTTCACAATTTGTTGACAAAAATAAAAACTGAACGTAGATACTGTCTCAGTTGATGCCGATCAAGATTGATCTGAGCGGATTGTGCAAGGTTTGATGTTGTCTTTTGCAGCTGTAGAATTCCTTCAATTAAGACTGTAGGGGTCTTGACATGGAGTGTGAATGGCGGCGGCAAAAAAAGTAGAAATTTTCTACCGCATTTTACAATGTGAAATAGCTTAGATACAACCTTAAAATGCGACCGCATCGTATTTTAAGGTTGTCAGGCATTGATTAGATCATTTAAATATCACTGTTTAGTTAAGATATAATTGTTAGCAGCAGTTTTTTATTGATCAGTTAGTAAACCCACCTTCAGTTTCCATTCCTTAAAGCAGTAGCCCCTCTTCCCAGAGGGGCTTTTGTCTTTTTAGTGTAGCGTTGACGTTTACAAAGGATTTACGTAAAAATATTTTTATTATTATAGATATTAAAGTAAAAAAAGAGATTCTTGATGACAAAAAAAGAAATAGTTTTAAAAACAGCTAAAGAGATATTCGGTGAACTTGGATATAGCGGCACAACCTTTAAGAAGATTGCTGACCGGGCAGGTGTTGCGGTCGGACTGCTTTCACATCATTATGGAAACAAGGAAAAACTGTTCAAAGAAGCCGGATTTGATGTAGCTGAAAGACTTAGTTCTACTCTTCAGGACGAGGTTTTACAGGCAGAAAATGGTTATGATGCTGTATACAGGTTCGCTAAACGTTATCTGGAATTTTCAATTGATCCAGATGAAGATTTTCTAGTTCTTGTTCGCTGTTCACCTTTTAGCGATCTTAAAACGGGAGCGGATCGGGATGCTATGGTCCATAAATTTGCTCAGATCCCTGTTTTGCTGGAAAATTGTGTTGCACGGGGAGTTCGGGACGGTTCCATCCCTAATTTGTTGGTAGCGGAGACAGCTTCTGTTGTTTTGTGTAACCTTGTAGGTGCGGTTCGAACTAAACTTTTAACTCCATACAGTCCTCCCAAATTATACGATGAGGCTCTTAAATTTATGATGCGCAGCTTGAAAGCCGCTTAGATTTTAAGAAGATCTAATTAAATAATAATTTGTGTTTTCACTAATTCTTTTTCTAAAAAATGATTGATATCAGTTCACACTCTTTATTGTTTATATCTGCAGAATATATTTACCACTCCCTTTCTTAGAACTTGTTTTATTCTTATTTTACAGTAGCTTATTCTAAAGTATTAATTAAAATATTTATAGTAATTAATACGTTATGGAATGAGTCTGCTCTTTTTTTGTGATCTGGACATCATTATAAAAAAATGGTTTATTGTTATTAAGAGTAGAAATTTAGCTATTCTATGATGGTGTTGTTGTAAGTGAAAATGGGTGAAGCAAATTCATGGACAGTTCCGTTGGACCTGTAGAAAGTACTCGGAGATTTTAATGACTTCGAATTTTCACGTCAGAGATTTGTTTATAATTTTTACTTTTTTGCTATGTCTTTTCGTTTTTCCAGCCAAAGTATTTGCCGCTCACATTCTTGTTCAGGGAGATTATAATTATCCTCCCTACGAATTTCTCGATAACGGTATCCCTTCAGGGTTTAATGTTGACATAATGCGTGCTGTCGCTGCGGTTATGGGACTGCATATTAAAATTGATCTCGGGTCATGGAATGAGGTTCTCAGTTCCTTGAAACGTGGAGAAATTGATGCTTTAACAGGTATGTATTATTCTCCTGAACGTGCTAAATTTGTTGATTTTTCTATGCCTCATAATATTGTTTCTCATGCAATTTTTGTTCGTCAAGGCTCTGATATACGTTCTTTAGATGATCTTTCCGGAAAGGAAATTCTTGTTCAGCGTGGCGACATTATGAACGATTACGTTGTGAAAAATTATCCTGACGCTAAGATTGTTCAGGTTCGTTCTCAAATTGAAGCTTTGAAGCTTTTGGCTTCAGGTAAGTATGACGTCGCTTTGCTCGGAAAATTACAAAATCTTTTTTGGGCTAAGAAAGAAAACATTACTAATATCATAACTGTTGGACCTCCTATTGAGCCGGGTGATTACTGTTTTGCTGTACATAAAGGAGATAAAAAACTTCTTGGGCAGCTCAATGAGGGTTTGTCCTTAATCAAAAATTCCGGCAAATATGATGAAATTTATAATAAGTGGTTCGGTGTTTACGAACGTAAATCTGTGTATCGTGAGTATGCTCAATATGCGATATGGATTTTGACTCCTCTTATCGCTTTTCTCGCATTTTTTATTTTGTGGTCTTGGATGCTTCGGCTTCGGGTTAAAGAAAAAACAGCGGAATTAACTCGTGAATTATCTGAACGTCATCAAGCCGAAGAGCAACTTAGAAAAGTTCAAAGTTATTTAACTAATGTTATTAATTCTATGCCATCCATGCTTATCGGTGTTGATCAAAAAGGTATTATTACACAATGGAATACTGAGGCTGAGCGTGTTACGGGATTGTCTCCCAAAGAGGTTGTAGGTCGGTCTTTGGAGTTAGTCATACCTCATCTGCGAGAAGAAGTTGAGTTTATTCCCCATACTATAAACACTCGTCAAGAACATGTTTCGCGTAAGCGGAATTGGAAGGGGAGTAGTGAAATTCATTATGAAGATGTGACTATTTATCCCTTACTTTCTAATGACGTTCAAGGAGCTGTTATCATTATTGATAATGTAACCGAGCGCATTAATATGGAACAGATGTTAATGCAGACGGAGAAAATGATGTCTTTGGGAGGTCTTGCGGCGGGTATGGCGCATGAGATCAACAATCCTTTAGCTGTGATTCTTGGGTCTGTGCAAAATATTAAAAGGCGTATTTTTTCCGAAGTCCTACAGAATGAAGACATTGCAAAGGAATGTGACGTTTCACTTGAGAATGTTCGTAACTATTTAGAAAAAAGAGAAGTTCCAAGAATGCTGGATGCAATTCAGGATTCTTGCAGCCGTGCAGCTCAGATTGTGAGCAACATGCTCAGTTTCAGTCGCAAAAGTGATAAGAACTTTAAACTTCACAGCATAACTGAAATTATGGATAGAACTTTGGAACTAATTTCGAATGATTATGATCTGGCGAAGGAGTACGACTTTCGAAAGATAGAAATTGTCCGTGACTACGCTCCTGATCTTCCGGCTGTTTTTTGCGAAGGTAATGAAATTCAGCAGGTTTTTCTTAATTTATTTAAGAATGGAGCCGAAGCTATGGCTGAAAAGAATTACAATGGCGAATATCCACGTTTTACACTCAGAGTGCAGAGAGCGAATGATATGGCTGTTGTTGAAATTGAAGACAACGGTCCTGGAGTTGATGAGGAAAAATGTAAGAGAATTTTTGAGCCTTTTTTTACATCGAAAGGAGTCGGAAAGGGAACCGGGCTTGGGCTGTCCGTATCTTATTTTATTGTTACTGATCACCACAAAGGGAGTATGGAAGTTACTTCTTTGCCGGGTAGTTGGACGCGTTTTATTATTAAACTGCCTGTCTCCGGTAAAATCGAAGAGCGTGAATCGATGAGATAATTTAGTTTTAGAGTTTAGCAGGGGGGCTTATGCGAGTTGTTATCACGGGCGGAACCGGATTTATAGGCAAAAAGTTAAGTAAAGCTCTGGCAGTTAAAGGATATCAAGTCTTTTCTTTAACAAGATCGACAAGAGTTTCTGATATTTCCGGCGTAAGAAATGTTGTTTGGGATGGAGAGTCTTCATCGGGTTGGGAGGAATTTGCAGAAGGCGCTACTGCAATAGTAAATCTTGCCGGGGAAAACATAGCTTCAGGTCGTTGGAATGAGGCTAAAAAAAATAGAATTTTAAGCAGTAGATTAGCAGCAGGACAGGCTGTAAATGAAGCTGTTGCAAGAGCAAAAGTTCGTCCGAAGGTCGTAATACAAGCCTCGGCTACAGGTTATTACGGTCCAACAGGAGCTGAACCGGTTACTGAGGAGTCCCCGGCCGGCGATTCTTTTTTGGCTGAAGTTGCTAAAAAGTGGGAAGCTTCGACCGCCGGAGTCGAAACGCATGGAGTTAGAAGGGCAATTGTTCGAACAGGTATGGTTTTAGGATATGGCGGAGCTCTGAGTAAAATGATCGTCCCTTTTAAGTTGGGTCTGGGGAGTTATCTCGGGAATGGTCATCAAGGCGTTTCTTGGGTTCATATTGATGATGAAGTCAGGGCAATTATTTATTTGATTGAAAACAAATCTTGTAAGGGTGTTTATAATTTGAGTTCAACGCACCCTGTAACTTCGAATAAGTTTATGGAAACACTTGGGCAGGTTTTAGATAAGCCTGTTTATTTACGGGTGCCTGCATTTATTCTTAAGATTATACTCGGTCAGATGGCAGAAGAAGTGCTGTTAAACGGTCAGTTTGTATTACCTGAAAGACTGATAACAGCCGGATTTAATTTTGAGCATCTGGATCTTAAAGAAGCGTTAAGTCACTTTATTGATTAAAAAATGTCTGAGACTATCATTAATTAATAATACTTTGATAAATTTACATTAGTGTTTCATTTGTAACTTGATTGAAACCTATGTTTGCCGGAAAAGGTGTAGCTGATCTTAAAAAAAGGAGGCTACACTAATGTTTAAGAAATTTATCGTTGCAGGAGCTTTGCTTGCCCTGAATGTCGGGTTTGCATGTGCCGCTGATTTTGAAATTGAGAAATATGAAATAGAAACTCCTCTAAAGTACAATGTTTCGTACAATGGGAAATATGCTGATCGTTTTTCTGAAGGTTTTCCTATCGGGATAGGCTCAGGTATGACTTATGTAGGGATGGCCAAAGATGGTACCAGAATTTTTTATGCAATTGGTGATCGTGGTCCCAATGCGGCCAGTCCTTATGTTTTAGTTGATGGCAAAAAGGTGCCGTCAAAGGTTTTTCCCGCCCCTGATTTTACTCCTTCATACGGAGCAATAGGTCTTAAAGACGGAAAAGTTACTCTTATGAGTCTCATTGAAATTAAAGACATGAACGGCCAAAGAATCTCAGGACGTCCTTTACCTGTAGGCCTTGTTGGTTCTACTGGTGAAATACCGTTGTCCGATACATATAAGATCCTCAGCTATGATAAAGAAGGGTTGGATACCGAAGGGATAGCTATTGACCGTAAAGATGGAAACCTCTGGATTTGTGATGAATATGGTCCGTTTATAGCTAAAATGGATGTGAACACAGGCCGTATAATTAAAAAGTATTCTCCGGGAGACGGACTGCCTGATATTCTCGCAAAACGTCAACCCAACCGAGGAATGGAAGGAATTGCAGTAACTCCTTCGAATAAAGTTCTAGGAGCTATTCAGTCTATTTGCGATGTCGATGGAAAAGTTGCATCAAGTAAAGCTCCTTTTACCCGTCTGGTATTACTTGATCCTGAGACTTGTGAAACAAAGATGTTCGCTTATCCCGTTGATGTTGACGCTTATAAAAAATGTAAGGATGTCAAGATTGGTGATCTTCACGCTGTAAGTGATACGGAATTTTTGATTATCGAACAAGGATCAGGAAAGGACGGCTTGCGTAATATAATTTATTTGATTGATATAAAGGATGCAACTGACCTTACAGATAAGAAAACAGAGAAAGGTGAGGAACTCGAAATGGTTTCAGGTGTTGATGAGTTGAAATCTCTCAGCATAAAAATGGCTGAAAAGAAGAAAATTATAAGTCTCCGTGATTATGGATGGAAACCTGAAAAGGCCGAAGGACTTGCTCTTCTCCCTGACATGAAAACCCTTGCAATCTGTTCTGATAACGATTTTGGATTTGGTTCTGTGACTGTTAAACCTGTAAAAGACAAAGACGGTAAGAATGTTAAAAAGCTAACAAAATACGTTATTGATGATGATAAGATGACTTATGATGGAGCGAGAGTTGAAACGTCATTTGAACTTAAATCAACAGGTGAAAAAGCCGGTTTTTGGATGATTAAATGTAGTGGTTCATACTTGATCTGACAGCCTGCCTTTTTGATGGAGCTGCAATTGTCAGTTTAGTCTAAACTTTGGACCTTTTCATCCCAAAGTGGTTTGGCCTCTATCATAGTTGCGAATGGTGTTCGACCGCAACACATTTTCCCTTGATGAGAACGTTGCGTGTTATATTCATCTATCCAAAGATCCAAATCTTCCTGTAATTGATCAATCGATGAATATATTTTGCGCCTGAACGTCACCTGATAGAATTCATTTAAAATAGTTTTGTGGAAACGTTCGCAGATCCCGTTTGTTTGTGGATGGCGTACTTTTGTTTTTGTGTGCTCAATGCCACAAACGCCAAGAAACAACTGGTAATCATGTGTTTCTAAATTACCGCAATATTCTGTGCCTCTATCAGTGAGAATACGCAAAATCCCCATATCCTGTTCAGCAAAGAAGGGAACAACCTTATCATTCAGCATGTCAGCGGCAGTGATTGGTGTTTTGGTCGTATAGAGTTTTGCTGCTGCCCACTTGGAGTAGGTGTCTACGAAGGTCTGCTGATAGATCCGGCCTACACCCTTTATCGTACCAACATAAAAGGTGTCTTGGCTGCCAAGATAGCCAGGATGGGCTGTTTCGATTTCCCCGTAAGCAATGTCGTCATCCTTTTTTCTTTCCAAAGCTTGAACCTGTGCTTCGGTAAGGACGATTCCTTGTTCTGCTGAAATCTTTTCCAAAGCCTTCAGACGGAGCTTAAAATTATGGAGACCATGTCGCATCCAAATAGATCTAATGCCGGACGGCGAAACAAAGACACCTAATTTTCTTAGCTCGTTACTGGCTCTTGTTTGTCCATGAGCAGGGAAGTCAGTTGCGTAAACAAAGACTGCATCTTCGATAGCCTGATCAACTCTATTTTTCAGGTTTGGCTTGCGGCGGGATTTATCAAAAAGAGCTTCGACTCCACCTTCATCCTTGGCTGATTGATACCGATAAAAAGTATCACGAGAAAAGCCCATCAACTTGCAAGCTCTTGAAACATTTCCAAGCTCTTCAGCCAGATTCAGCAGACCAATCTTGTGTTTTATAATGTTTTGATTGAAACTGGACATGTGGTTCTCCTTGGGCATGGTGCCCTGTTTTGATGGTTCGTTAGTATTTCCATCAAAAAGGAGAACCTCTTTTGTTTCAAGAGGAAATGTCAGATCAAGTCGGAACTAATACAGATTAAACTACCGAAAGCTATTACCAATTATTAAAGTATTCTGATTGCTGTGAGTCGTCCTAAAATAGGTTGAGGTTATAGGTTGTTACTATTCGGCTGTGAGGTTAACCTCACAGCCTTTTTTGTGACAAAATATTAGCCAATCCATTTAGATTTAGCCTGTTTCTTCTTTTTACCTGAGCTTGATTTTCTTTTAATTTTTTCAGAAATGTTTTCTTTGTTTTGCAGTGTTTCGCTTAATAATTTAAGATAATTTTTAAGTCTTCGGATATCAATTCTGTCTTCATCAAGAGCTTTTCTTATTGCACATCCCGGTTCTTTTGTGTGGCTGCAATCTGCAAATCTACATTCTTCAATCAGTTCAACAATTTCTGAGAATGCATTATACACTCCGGCTTCGCAGTCGTGAAGTTGTAATTCTCTTATACCGGGTACATCAATCAACAAAGCACCGGATGGCATGACATGGAGAGAGCGTGTGGTGGTAGTGTGACGTCCTTTGTCATCTGCTAGACGGATTGAGCCTGTTTTGTTTTTTTCGGTTCCGTTGATAGTGTTCAGCAGGGTTGTTTTTCCTACTCCTGAGGAACCTAACAAAATTAGAGATTCACCTTTGCTGAACCATTTTTGTAAGCAGTCAACACTGTCTTTATCTTTAGCATCAACAACCATAATCGGCATAGTTTTGTGCAGCTGTCTTGCTTTGGTTTTAAATTCCTCAGCGTTATCAGCTAAGTCTGCTTTGGTCAGAACCATTACAAATTCAATTCCGGCATCAAGTGCAAGGCATATATATCGTTCAAGGCGGTTAAGGTTAAATTCCGTATTGCAGGAAGAGACAATTAGTAGGGTGTCGATATTCGCTGCAATTGGTTGAAGTTTAACTTCCTGCCCCGGGCTCATTCTTTGAAGAAGGCTGGAGCGTGTCAGTAAACGTAAAGGAACTAATGATTCGCCATCCAATAAAAGCCAGTCTCCGACAGTGGGCTGTTCGTTTAAACTGCCAACACCGGTTTCAGCTATTTGTAAAAGATGTTCATTTTTTCCAGTAGAAACAACTAGATGGCCCTTGTGAGTTTTTATAACTCTGGCAGGCAGGGAATTAGTCTGTTCATCGGCAGAGAGTTGGTCTCGGAAAGAGTCTTTCCAACCAAGTTCAGCTAAAGAATATTCATTTTGATTCAAAGAAACCTCTTACAAAAGACAAAAATGGGGATAATGATTTAGTTTTCAAAATAAAAACTTACGTAACAAATAAACAACAAGCAAGAATCATTTTCAAGGAGTTTTTTAAAGATCGTAGAATATCTTTCTTTCGGTTTTATTTTTTACTGTGTTGTGATATATTTTAAATAGTTGTTATGCGTAGTTTTTGCTGAATAATACACGACATCGGGAGTTGCTATGAGTAGCGAAGTTCGCGACCTGTTGCACAAGTATTTGCCGGATTACAAAAGTACACGTTTCGGCAAAATTTATACTGATACAACTGAATTTATGAATATTGATCATAGTGATGTTATCAAACTTGGTGATCAGCACTTTCTGGTGCTTAAGAATGAAGAAGAACGAAGATTCGGACTGGTAGACCCTAAGTATTGGGTGAAGCGTGGAAAGCATTTAGAATCAGGGCAGCCTCAAATTTTGAAATTAGCGTTTTATGAAAAATTCCCTATGAATATCGGTCCATTTAAAATTGAATGTTATAGAAGTCCACGCAAGGAAGCCAGAATTCTTGAGCTTGTTAAGGGTGATATGCGTTTTATGCAGGGATGTTCGAATGAAGATGAAGTTGGTAATAATGTCAGGGTTTTAGATATAATTCGTGGTAAACGTCTTGATATTGTTGTTCATAATATTCCTGTCGATCATAAGACTTATTTTTATGAATATTTTCCCGATATTTTGGAGAAGTATATCGGATCATGTGAAGCTATTAAGTTTTTGCATGACCATGATGAAAAGCACGGGGATGTGCGGCGTGATCATCTGTGGGTTGAAAGTGGAACAGGGGATTACAGGTGGATTGATTTTGATTACGCTTTTGAATTGTATGAAAATCCTTTCGGCCTTGATGTTTTCGGACTTGGAAGCATCCTTATATATCTTGTAGGTAAAGCTAATTTTACGATGCAAACTCTGCTTGATTTAAAAATTGAACACTCAATTCTCGAAACGCTTAACAGTGGAGACTATTCTGTCGTTATAGGAAACAGAGTTGTTAATGTTCGTAAAATATATAGTTATATTCCGGAATCTTTGAATAATATTTTGATGCATTTTTCATCTTCGAGTACAGTGTTTTATGAGTCGGTAGATGAACTGTTGTTTGATATGCGAAGGTGTTTGAAAGAAATTCGTGGCTTATAGCTTTCGGTTGCCTGTTCAAATTTCGTAGGAGGGTTAAACTGTGAAACTTAATAAGATACTTGTTGCTTTTGATGGTTCCGAAAACTCTTTTAAGGCAGTAGAGTACGTAGTTGATATTGTAAAAAATTGTCCTGTCAGCGTAGTTACAATACTTTATGTTGAACGATTACCTGATAAAGATATTTTCCCGGATGAAAAATCATGGGTTAAACAATGCGAAGAAAATGAAAAAGAGATTAATCAGAAGCTTGCAGAAGCCAAAAAGATTATTCTAAATGCTGGAATTTCGTCTGAAATAGCTTTCGTTGAATACTTTGCAAGTTGTCAATCTCCTTTTCATGAAACAGATATTTGTACTACAGGACGAAGTATAGGGATGGATATTTTAAGAATCAGAGAAGAAGGTCAATATGACACCCTTGTGGTCGGAAGGAGAGGAGTCAGCAAGGCTCAGGAATTTTTATTCGGTTCTGTTTCAACAAAAGTTGTTCAGTCTGCAATTGATTGTACAGTATGGGTCATAAACTGATTATTTTATGGCAGGTGGTGATTTATGTTTAATAAGGGCTTAATTCTTTTAGCGGCATTTATATTTTTAATATGCTCAACCAGCGCTCAGGCTAAACCTAAAGTTTTAGTTATTGAAAGTTATCATGCTGAGTATCAGTGGGATATCAATTATGAAAAGGGACTTGAGTCAATTTTGAAAGATGTTGCTGATATTTATTATTTCAGAATGGATACTAAAAGAATAAAGACTGAGCTGCATGAAGAGAGAGCCGCTCTTGCTTGGCAGGCTTATACAACGTTGATGCCGGATGTTGTTGTTTTAGCTGATGATAACGCTATTAAGTTTTTAGGAAGCAAGTTTATTGAAACAGAAACTCCGGTTGTTTATCTTGGGATTAATAATAATCCACGGAATTACATTCCGCTTAATAAGAATATTACCGGAGTGCTTGAAAGGCCGTTGTATAAGCGCTCAGTTAAATATTTAAAGAAAATATTGCATATCGAACAGGGTAAAATTTTAGTGTTATTGGATACAGGAACAACCTCTAAAGTATTGTGTGATTCTGTATTTGAAGGATGTAAAAGTTTACGTATTGGTGATGTTCAGGTAGATATCGAGCTCGTTGGTTCCTTTAATGATTGGAAAGATATTGTAAATCGATCTGATGAAAAAGGTTATTCCGCTATCATACTCGGCCTGTTTCATACCCTTCATGAACGAGGAAAAAGTGTGAGTAGTCCTGATATTATGGCATGGACTTATGAAAACACTCCAGTTCCTCTTTTTTGTTTTTGGGAAATGGATGTTGGTAAGAATAAAACTATCGGCGGATTAGTTTTAAGTGGAGAGGTTCAAGGTTCAACAGCAGGTGAAATTGTTTTAGATATTTTGAATGGAGTACCCGTTAATAAAATTAAGCCGATTATTCCGACTCAGGGGCTTTTTCTTTTTAGTTCCTCTGAACTTAAAAAATGGAGAATTGTGCTTCCTCGCCAAATCAGGGATAAAGCTACTTTTGTGGAATAAGTATAAATATTTTAGATGATTATATATAACTGGAGAAAGGATGCTTTATAGCTGGATTATTCTTTTTATTTCAATTTTTGCTGAAGTAAGTGGAACTTTGTGTCTGAAATATTCTCATGGTTTCAGCAGGATAATTCCGACCATTTTTGTTTTTATTTTTTATGGTCTTTCTTTTTGGGGGCTTTCAGTTGTATTGAAAAAAATTGAAGTAGGTATTGCATATGCGGTTTGGGCCGGTATCGGAACGGCAGCCGTTGCTCTTATCGGGATTTGCTTTTTAGGCGAACGAGTGTCTGCGATGAAAATAGCATCACTTTTGCTTATTATTGTCGGGGTTGTCGGTTTAAATTTTTCAACTTCAAGTCATTAGATTTAATTTAAAGCTCAAATTGTTTCTGAACATAATCTTTAAGTTCTCTGGCAAAATCTGAGTGGATATGCACTTTCTCGAAATCCGGTTCAGCATTATTCAAATATTGCAGTACGATATTTTCATTTCCATCATCGCTCAATCCTATTCCTGCGAAAAAGAAATCCATATTTTCAAATTTTTCGCTAATTGCAGGCGTTGCAGGATTATTTAGTGGCAGCATAATCTGGATTGAAGGAATTCCGTGAGCGCAGGCGTTATGGAATTGATGTTTAATGTGTGGAAAGAAATCAATTCCGTATTCGAGGACAATTATGGAAGTCCATCCTTCTTTCAAATCTGCTTTGGTATAAATTTGTGAGTGCTGTGTGGTTATTTGTGCAGATTTTGGCGTTTCCGCCTGAGTAATATTAGAGCCGAGATGTTCGTAAATTCGCCGGACCATCATTTCATGTCTAGCTGGAATGTATAATTTTTCTGATTTATCTGTTTTAAGTTCTTTTAAAAAAACTAAATTTCCGATTCTGGCAGGTATGTTGTCATTTGAGTTGTTCCAACAGTGGGATGCCGGGCTTGCTGCAAGAAAAAGAGAGCACTCCTTAAATCCTTCTGCAAGGAGGATACGCTGCGAATGAACATGGTTTGTTACAGCCATGGAGTAGATAGCGTAAATTCCACGTTTGCTCGCCTCATTAATCACAACTCCGGCAAGTTCAGTCACCCCGCGACTTCTGAAACGTCCGTCCATCACCCCGTATGTAAATTCTTCAACTTTAGTCCCGGGTGTATCGGCAACAAGTGCGCAATGACCTATCAATTCACCGCACTCGGCTTCTGCCACTCCCGAAACCATTTCGCCGGATTCAAGCATTTCTTTTACTCGGTCAGGGTAATAAATATGTTCACAGAACATAACTTCTCCATGCGCCCTGAGAACCAGACGTGATATTGCTTCAGCGTCGTTCGGGGTTGCAAGTCGAAGAATGTGCGTGGTATTTATTCTTTTTAATTTAGGACGGCCTTTTTCGGATTTGGCTTCCTCATTGTTTTGGGCACAGTTCTCCATTTTTATACCGGGTAGATATTTGGTCATCAAAAGTTCCCGTTCATCTCCATTTTTGATGGATATTGAAACTCGGTCCATCAGTTTTTTCATAAGAAAGAAACTGAGTCCTGATGTGTCGTCAAATTCATCCATTCTTTCGGGTTTATATTGTGGGAGACGTTCCTGTTCTAATGGGATACCCAATGATTGAAGTTTCGTTCCTAATCCTTGTGCTGTTCTAAAAATATTTATCTCAAGTTTATCTCGAGATGCTCCGTAGCTGAATTCAATTGCATTGTTCACGGCTTCTTCTAATGCAAGGCTTATTCGTTCCGCATCTATCTGCGTAAAGCCTCTTTTAACTGCGCATTCATAAGCCGCGAAA
The DNA here is from genome assembly GCF_016342405.1 of Maridesulfovibrio ferrireducens. Taxonomy (NCBI): domain Bacteria; kingdom Pseudomonadati; phylum Thermodesulfobacteriota; class Desulfovibrionia; order Desulfovibrionales; family Desulfovibrionaceae; genus Maridesulfovibrio; species Maridesulfovibrio ferrireducens. The sequence continues at coordinate 314,261 of NZ_JAEINN010000002.1, forward strand.
CTGGCTATCGGTATATAAGCAGGATCTGCCGGTATGCGTATTGAAACAGAAATATTTTTTTTCATAACTACGGATTCTCCTGCTCATATTTTAGATCGCAAGTGGCTTTTATAGTCAAGTTTAAAACATGGTGTAATCAATACGCTAAAATTTTTAATAAGTAAGTTTGATTTTGATGTTTGCCATTCAATGCACTTGTTAGTTAATTAGATAACTATGCAAGTGGGGTGTATACGCAGATTTTTAAGAAAAAATGGCCGATGGATAAAATATCGTTTAAATGTTGTTTTAGATAAGGAGATATTTATAGATGGATAATAAACTGAATATACTTTTTCTTTGCACCGGGAATTCATGCAGAAGCCAGATGGCTGAAGGGTGGGCGCGTCATCTTAAAAGTGACTTGATTAACGCTTATTCCGCTGGAATAGAGATTCATGGTTTGAATCTGAATGCTGTGAAAGTAATGGCGGAAGCTGGAGTTGATATTTCGGGACATAAATCCCGCCATATCGATGAGTTCAAGGACGTTGCAATTGATTTTGTTGTTACCGTTTGCGGGCATGCGCATGAAACCTGTCCATATTTTCCAGGTAATTGTAAAGTTACGCATGTCGGTTTTGATGATCCTCCGAAGATGGCGAAGGAATTAGCGGATAAAGGCGCATCAGAAGAAGAACAATTCTATTGTTACAGAAAAGTGCGTGATGAAATTAAAGCTTATGTTGAAACGCTTCCTGAGAGTTTGAAGTGAAATTTATCATTATAACCATGAGCGGATTTGGGAGGTGTTTTTAGAAATGACTAAGAAAACCTGTTCAGCAAATGATCGGAAAATGACCAGCATATTTGAGCGCTACCTGACGGTCTGGGTTGGCTTATGCATTCTCGGCGGTGTTTTCCTAGGCAAAGTCGCACCGGGATTAGCCCAGACACTTGATGGCATGTCGATCAATGTTAACGGTGCTCCGGTTGTTTCCATTCCGATTGCGATCTGCCTCTTTTTTATGATGTATCCAATTATGGTAAAAATTGATTTTGCCAGTGTTATCAAAGCTGGGAAGAGCGGTAAGCCTGTATTTCTGACTCTGTTTGTTAATTGGTGTATTAAGCCGTTTACCATGTACGCCATTGCGATATTTTTTCTCGGGTACTGTTTTAAAAGTTTCATCGGGGTTGATGCGGTCGATCTTGTAAAAATGCCGTTTGGACTCGATTTGGCCGTCGGTTCAATACACGGCGCAGGGACGGTTGTTTTGCAGGACGGAATCAAGATGCTGCAAATTCCGCTTTGGCGCAGTTATTTTGCCGGGTGTATTCTTCTGGGAATAGCGCCTTGTACGGCAATGGTGCTGGTTTGGGGCTATCTTGCGCGAGGCAATGACGGGCTGACGCTGGTCATGGTTGCCATCAATTCATTGGCGATGTTGATTCTTTATGGTTTCCTTGGTGGATTTTTACTTGGAGTAGGTCAACTTCCTGTTCCGTGGCAGGCACTGCTTTTATCTGTCACTATTTATGTGGCTCTACCTTTGTTTGCAGGATACTTGTCTCGGAAGTGGATTATCAAGTCGAAGGGTGAGACTTGGTTCAAAGAAAAGTTTTTGCACGTATTAACGCCTATAACTATCAGTGCATTGCTTTTGACTTTGATCCTGCTGTTCAGCTTCAAAGGCGAAGTAATTCTCGCTAATCCATTAACTATTCTCTGGATTTCAATACCGTTGTTTCTCCAGACTGTTTTTATTTTTGCATTAGGATATGGCGCTGCCAAATTTATGAAGTTGAATTACGAGGATGCCGCTCCTGCTGCGATGATCGGAGCTTCGAATCATTTCGAAGTCGCAATTGCTACAGCCGTTATGATTTTCGGACTTTCATCCGGTGCCGCTCTCGCCACTGTTGTAGGAGTTTTGATCGAGGTTCCTGTAATGCTTATGCTTGTTGGTGTTTGTAAGCGAACAGCCGGTTGGTTTCCACAGGAAAAATAAATGTTTAGTTGTCCTTTTTTCTAATTACTTAAATTAGCTTTGACCTAATTCCTTTTACCGTTATTATACGAACGGATTCGGAGTTAATATGTATAAATTAACCTAATTTATTGCGTATTTATGAATGTATTAATTCTGCTATAGTATACGAAATAATGAAGTTTGCGACTTGCTTAATATTATAAGGAATAGAAAATGGAATCATTAAAAGAACTGTATCGCATCGGGGTCGGACCTTCTTCCAGTCATACTATGGGGCCGCGAATGGCTGCGGAACGTTTTCTTGAAAAACATCCGACAATTCCTTTTTTTCGCGTAACTCTTTTTGAGAGTCTTGCGGCAACAGGAAAAGGACATCTTACCGATTGGGCAGTGATTTCTGTGCTTGGTGAAGAAAAGACAGAAATAGTCTGGAAGGCGGAAGAAAAGATGGTTGAGCATCCTAACGGTATGCTCTTTGAAGCTTTAAATGAAAGCAAAAAAGTCGTTGATTCGTGGAAAGTATATAGTGTCGGTGGTGGAGCCATTCGGGAAGAAGGTAAAGGTTCATCCAGCATTGAACCTGTTTATAAAGAGCAGCATATTGCAGCAATCATGGCTCACTGCGAAGATAAAGGGATAACATACTGGGAATATGTCGAGCAGTGCGAAGGACCTGAAATTTGGTATTTTTTGCGTAACATATGGACTGCAATGGAAAAATCTTTAGAGCGCGGCCTAGACGCAGAAGGCGTACTACCAGGTTCCATCGGACTTAGGAGGCAGGCGAAATCATATTTACGCCGGACACATCTGGCTAGTCATGATATGCAGTTGACCGGACTTACTACAGCCTATGCGCTTGCAGTTTCTGAAGAAAATGCTGCTGGCGGTGTAATTGTAACGGCTCCGACCTGTGGCTCCTGTGGTATTGTTCCCGCAACCCTCAGATATCTCAAAGACCTTTACGATTTAAAAGAAAATGATCTTATCCGCGCTCTGGCAACTGCTGGATTATTCGGGAATGTAATTAAAACTAATGCTTCAATTTCTGGAGCGGAAGTAGGGTGTCAGGGAGAGGTCGGTTCAGCTTGTGCCATGGCTTCCGCTGCGGCAACTCAGTTGATGGGAGGAACCCTTCGTCAAATAGAATATGCGGCGGAAATGGGACTTGAACATCACTTGGGACTTACCTGTGATCCTGTTGACGGATTGGTGCAGATTCCCTGTATCGAACGTAATGCCTGCGCTGCAACTCGTGCATTGGCCCGTGCACAGATGTCTATTCTTTCAGACGGCACTCACAGAATTTCATTTGATGAGGTTGTCACAGTAATGAAAGAGACCGGACACGATTTACCTAGTCTCTACCGTGAAACTTCAAACGGCGGACTTGCTAAAGCTTATAATGCTCGTTGTAAGTGCTAAAGTTTATGTCTTTTTACGTTAAAGCTACACTGATCTATTTCTTCTGCTATTTTTATATACGGCTGTGGATTTGCCGTATGTTGAGCGAGAAGCCTAAAACGAAGCGCGGAATTCTCATCCTTACCGATGTTATGACTGTTTCGTTACCTCTGACTATTTTTTTTAAAGCTGATATCCCATATGCCACCAAGCTTTTCCTACAAGGAACCGGATATACATGGGCCGCCATTATTGCCTGTATGGTTCCGCTGGGACTTTGTATCGAGCCTATCCGGTTCGGTATGAAGCTTATGGCTCCGGATTTTATAATACCTAAAGTTAAAATTTTCGCAGGATTATGTCTCCTTTCGGCTCTTATGGCTATAGGAGGTTATATTAATGCAACATCTCCTGTTATTCGTGAGCTTGAATTTGATCTAAGAAGTAGTAACGCGACTGCCGGGACAGAATATGACATTGCCGCAATAACAGATCTTCATGCCGGAAAACTTATGAGCCGCGTGCGGGTTGGTAAGATTGTTACATCCATTAACCAGATGACGCCCGATATAATCCTTTTAGTTGGTGATATTCTTGATGATCGAGACGCAGAACTTAGCGGTGCCGTTGATGAACTTGCGCGTTTGAAAGCGCCTTTGGGAAAATATGCGGTTCTTGGGAATCATGAATATTATCTAGGTGACAAGTGGGCTAAAAAAATACTTGAAGAGCAGGGGATCACGGTTCTGTCTGACGAGGCGGAATCTGTTGATGGCAAGTTCTTACTTGTCGGGCGCAATGATTTTTCGGCAACCATGCGTAATAGTACTAGAAAATTATTAATTGAAATTGTCCCGGACAATAATGATCTGCCCATAGTTGTACTCGATCATACTCCTCGTAAACTTGAAGAAGCTGATAAGGACGGGGTTGCTTTGCAAATCTCCGGACATACTCATAATGGTCAGCTTTTTCCGTTTAATTTTATAATTGATGAAATTTATGAAAAGGGATGGGGACCATTTCAAAAGGGTAAGACTTGGTATTACATCAGTTGTGGTGTCGGTTTTTGGGGTCCTCCGATGCGCACTAACAGCCGTCCTGAAATTTTGTTGATTCACATTAAGATTTAGTTATATTTTTTTCTAAAAATCGGGGTGGTAAATTTATGTTGATAAAGGCGCGAAAATTATTTTTGCGTCTTTAATTTTATTCTGCATATATGCAGAGTTCTTTTTATAAGTTATTATTAGATTCGTAAATGTGAATAAAACAAGCTTGATTTGCAAGGAAGTCATGCTATAGTGCTAGAGATGCTAATAATGTGGAGTATACATGCAATTAAAAGTGGATACATCAGGTACAGTTCAAAATTTTCAGGACATACTTTTAAGTATGAAGCAAGATCCTACTATTACGGGTGTTATTGTTTTTGCCTGCCATGCGAATGGCTTCACTTCAGATCAGCTTGACCCTATTTTAACTGAATATTCCTTACCTGTGATCGGAGGTGTTTTCCCTTCTATTTTTCATAATATTGAAAAAATGGATAAAGGAACAGTCGTTGTGGGGCTGACATGCCCGTTTAGTACACATATTGTGAAAGGATTAAGTAATTTCAAAGCCAATTATAACGAAATTTTAGAAAAAGCCTTTGCCCAGAATAAGATACCACCAACTTTACTGATTTTTGCGGATGCGATGGCTAAGAGAGTTTCCTCGTTTGTTCAATCTTTGTTTGAAGTTTTAGGACTGGAAATAACTTATATAGGCGGCGGAGCCGGGTCTTTGGATTTTAATCAGGCTCCATGTCTTATGTGTAATGAAGGGTTGTTAGTTGACGCGGCAATTCTCGCAGGAATTGATATTTCCAGTTCTATCGGCGTAAAACATGGTTATCGTCCTGTTTGCGGCCCTTTTAAAGTCACTGAGTCAGATCATAATGTTCTTAAATCGTTGGATTGGCAGCCAGCTTTTGAAATATACAGGCAGGCGGTTAATGAGCATTCACAATATCATATGAGTATTGCAACTTTTAGCGGATTATCTAGAAATTATCCTTTCGGGCTTGCCAGACTTTTTGCAGAACCTGTTGTTCGTGATCCGGCAGTGCTGGATGAAGAGGGCAATATCGTTTGTGTTGGAGAAGTTCCAGAAGGCTCTTTTGTTAAAATTTTGCATGGAAAACCAGAGAATTTAATTGAAGCCGCGAGTCAGGCCAAGCAGGTTGCTATTGAAAATCTGGAAGGAACAGCATCTCTGAGTTTCTGTATAGATTGTGTTTCGAGATTTCTTTTTTTGCAGGACGACTATGAGCGTGAACTTTCTGTAGTTCAAAGTGAAGGCGTTCCGCTTGTAGGGGCTTTAACTTTGGGCGAGATCGCTAATATTGGCGAGGAATATTTGGATTTTCATAGCAAGACTGTTGTGATTGCGATGTTGGAGAACGTATGAGCATACGTATTCAGGAGCAGATCCTTTTGGATTTGGCAATGACCTTCGGCAACAGTTTGGATTTGAAAGATGTTCTTTCAGAAGGAATGTCTGTTTATCTGCGTCGCCTCGGATGTATGTCCGGGGTTGTTTTTATGGAGAAGGCAGATAGTCAGGAATCAATCCGGCATGAAATTGTTTCAGTTATTCCTCATTTAGGGCAGACCTATAAAGCGATAAATTTTTTTGCTGATATAATAATGGGGTGTTCGAATCGTAAAGAGTTAAACGAGGTTCGCTTACAACTTCCTTTGTATAAAGTTGTTGATAATCGCCATGCGTACCTTTTTAATTTACCCGGATTCGGTTTTATAGCCCTGCTTAAAAGTGGTGAACCTTTTGAAGATTCGTTGATAAAGTCTTTGTTACCTTTAAATACGAAGATAGCGAATGTCTGTCTTTCATGTATCAGTTACCAACGTTATGCCGAACTTAATGCTGAGCTGCATCGAGAAGTCGCCGAACGCAAGCTGGCTGTGCAGGAGCTTGGGGCAAATGAGCGTCGTCTCCGGGTTATTTTTGAGCATTCTCCTCTTGGTATGATTCATTTTGATGCAGAGGGAGCAATTGTTGATTGCAATAGTCAGTTTGTCCATCTCATGGGATCAACCAGAGAAAAATTATTAGGATTTAATACTGCGCGTGACAGTTCTCCAGAGATGGGAATTGCTCTGACTAAAGCTTTGTCAGGTGAGCCTTCATGTTATGAAGATTATTATACTTCTGTTACAGGTGGCAAGCGAGGCTATCTGAGAGCTGTCTTCAATCCCGTTACTCCCGAAAATGAGTCGTCAGAAGTAATCGCAATCGTGGAAGATTTTTCAAAGCGCAAGCAGATTGAAGAATCATTGTCACAAAGTGAAGCCCGGCTGAGCATGATACTTTCTTCTATTCAGGCCGGAGTGATACTTATTGATCCGCAAACCCGCATTATAAAAGATTCTAATGTGGAGGCTTGTAGATTAATCGGGCTGGATCGTGAACAGATTATAGGTCGAGTCTGTCATGATTTTATTTGTGCTGCGGAAAAAGGAAAGTGCCCTGTGCTTGATTTGGGCCAAGAGGTGGATAAGTCAGAGCGCATTCTTGTTACAGCAACAGGCAAAAATCTAACTATTCAAAAAACAGTCAGTACTGTCGTTATTGACGGTAAAGAGCAACTTCTTGAATGTTTTGTGGATATTACTTCTCGCAAAAAAGCCGAGGAAGAACTTCTGCAAGCGAAAGAAGATATTGAACAATACGTTATAAGTCTGGAAAACACGAATAAACAGCTTATCGAAACAACGGCTTCACGTGACGAGTTAGAACAAGAAGTTGCGGATCGTAAACTTGCTGAAAGGCGACTCAGAGAAAGTACTCAACTTTATGAGGAGTTGGTAGAAAATGCTGCCAGCATTATCTTACGTCTGGATCAAACTGGTCGCGTAACCTTTTTCAATGAATTCGCAGAAAAACTGTTTGGCTATTCGCGCGATGAAATTATAGGTGAAAGCATTATTGGAACTATAGTTCCTGAGATGGAGAGTTCCGGGCGTAATCTGCGAAAGATGATTAATAGTATTTTTGATAGGCCCGAAGATTTTACGAACAATGAAAACGAAAATATGCTTAAGAATGGCAGTCGTATTTGGGTGAATTGGTCCAATAAAGCTTTATACGGTCCCGATAACGAGTTGATTGAGATATTGTGTGTCGGCTCTGATATAACTGAGCGTAAGATAGCTGAGAAAACTTTAAAGCTGGCTAAACAACAGGCAGAGGCTGCAAATAAAGCTAAGTCTGAATTTTTAGCTAATATGAGTCATGAAATACGCACTCCGATGAATTCCATCCTCGGGGTAGCGGATTTGCTTACTGAAACAGAATTGACCGAAGAGCAAAGCCGCTACATAGCCCTTTTTGAATCTGCTGGAAAAAGTTTGTTGTCCCTGATTAATGAGATTCTTGATTTGTCAAAAGTAGAAACAGGACGGATGGAACTGGAGTCTTTATTCTTTGATTTGACGGATGCAGTAAAGGAAGTTGACTCAATCATTGCAATTGCTGCCAAAAGTAAAGGACTTGAATTTTCCTGTACAATGGAACCGGATTCTCCCAAATTTATTTTAGGTGATCAAATCCGCTTGAAGCAGATTTTACTGAACATAATGGGTAATGCAGTAAAATTTACTGAGCATGGTTCTGTCTCTATTAATGTATCGTCCATTCCAGCAAGAGAGAATAGCAGACTTTTTAGATTTAGTATTTCGGACACAGGAATAGGGGTGCCACAAGAAAAATTACATACTATTTTTGATAGCTTTGCTCAGGCCGATTCTTCTACTACACGTAAATATGGCGGAACAGGATTAGGTCTTGCCATTGCCAAGCGGCTGGCCGAGTTGATGGATGGTGAAATTTTAGTAGAATCAGAAGTCGGCAAAGGTACAACGTTTCATTTTGTTGCCCCGTTTGAGACCTGCTACGACATAGACCAAGAAGTTTGTTTTAAAGATGAAAAGTTTCATTTTGCTAGTTCTGGTGTCGGTAAAAAACGAGTCCTTGTCGTGGAAGACTCAGAAAGTAATCGTATGCTTATTGATTTCTACCTTGAACAGTCTGAGCATGAAGTTGTTCTGGTAGAAAACGGGCTGGAAGGATTAAATGCCTATAAAAAAGATGATTTTGATATAGTGTTTATGGATATTCAAATGCCGGTTATGGATGGCATTGCTGCAACTAAGGCGATTAGAGATTACGAAAAAGAGCATTTATTCGATCCAAAGCCAATTATAGCTCTTACAGCTAATGCTTTTAAAGAAGACAGACAACGTTGCTTTAATGCCGGATGCAGTAGTTTTTTAGCAAAACCTATTAAGAAAAATGATCTTTTGATGATAATTGATAGCTTTTAAATCATATTGAATTTGTAATAATACACAATGCTCGCTATATTTATTTGTCTTAAAAAAAATATCTATGTCTGATTTATCGGAATAGGTTCAGTCTCCTGTTATTATTCGCCTTTTGTCTCCATCATGATTTGCACAGTCTTGTTTTTAGGATTTTGTGCTTAATATCATAAAAGAAGTCTCACTGCTTAATCCAGTCTCTTTTCTTTTCTGAGTCTTTAGTCATGTCTAAAATATAATTTTTATCTTGTTTTATCAGTACTATATATAATTATAGTGAAGTCCAGCTCTCCTTTTATTGAATACGGCATACTCTTTGCTTTTAGAATTGACTGGATGAGTAGTCAATCTCAAAAAGAGTTGATCTTGATTAAAAGACGGACATAGTTAAAGTGTTAGTTCTTTAATAGCCTCATTTGTTCAGGCTAAGTGATGTTTTTTTAATTATTTTGATTGAGTTTTTAGTGAAAAACTGATTGATTACCCAATCTGTATTACTCTCTCTGTAGAATTTAAAAGTTTGAGGAGGATGAAACTGCAATCAAAGCAGAACTCTGCTTTTTATTGTTAGTTTCCGACCTTTGGGTCTTAATCGTGAATTATTCTAAATCAAGGATTGGTTCGTTGAACAACAGATATACCCCACTAACTTTAATTGTTGTTGTTTTATCTCTTGCGGCTGTAGCGGGTTTTCTTTTCACTCCCTCTGTAAAGGAGAATCCAGTTCGCGTTGTCATGGATAACAGCGGCGGAAGAGTGATATTTACCCATTTAAATCATGCTGACGAGTATGGGTATGAGTGTGCAGATTGTCATCACGACGACATTGGTCAGGAATTGCCCATAGCTTGCGGGTCCTGTCATCCTGCGGCTTTTGATGAAGAGTTCAAAGCACAGCATCAAAAGAATTTCCCCAGTAAAGAAGCATGTCTGCGTTGCCATGATGATATTCCTACAGGTCCTTTGGCAGAAGAGGATAAACCTGACACTGAGAGTATTCCTTTAAGAGCGGATGCTTTCCACGGGCAATGTATGAGTTGCCATGAGTCAGACGGTGGGCCTTATGGTGAAGATTCCTGCTACAAATGCCACGCGAGGTAGGTTAGATGCTTAAGATTCATTATTCACTCGAATCAGATGTTCTGAACATAATAAATGATATCACGGCACCCTCTGAGATCAATATCCGGGTGCGCAACCTTGTTCTGAAAGCAAAGAAAGGGCAGAGCGTTGCCCGTGGTGAGATAATTGCTGAACATCCGTCAAAATTCGGCGGCGCATACCATGCTTCCGCTTCCGGTAAGGCAACAAAAGTTAATTATCATCACCTGACCATAAAATGTGATTGTGCTGAAAATTCCGTTGAGCCGGTTGACGTTCAGTCCATGGGACCGGGAAAAGAACTTCTGCATACTTTGCAGGAATTGGGCATTGATGTTGCTCCGTTTTCTTCCCACTGCGATAATTTAGTCATAAACGGTCTCAATCCTGAACCCGGTATATTTGTAGCCGAACTGCTTCTTGAGTGTGAAAAAGATATTCTTGAAACCGGACTCCGTCTGGCTGAATCCTTGATCACTCCTATACATACAATGTTGGCGGTGGCTCGCGGGACATCATATTCTCTTTCCGGAACTGAATCTGTTTCGGTTAAGCCTAAATATCCTAATTCTCTTAATTCTCTCGTAATTAAAGCTGTCACAGGAAACGAGTTTGCTGACGACACTAAAATTATGAGCATTATGGACATTTACAATCTCGGTCTGGTCGCTAAGTTCGGTCTGCCTGTAACTGATACCATAATGACCATATGCGGACATAATTACCGTGTGCCTTTGGGAACACCAATCCGCCATCTGCTTAATGAACTGGATATACCTGTTAAGTCCGGTGACAAGGCTGTTCTTGGCGGACCTTTCCGCGGCGAGGCTGTCTATAGTCTGGATGAAGGCGTGAAAAAGGGTGATCACGGATTGTTTATTATTTCAGCAGGTGAATTCCCGTCAGTTGAAGATACTACCTGTATCAACTGCGGCGAGTGCGTTTTGAGCTGTCCTGCCCGAATTCTTCCGAATCTGATCAGTCGTTATGCGGAATATGAGAAGTTCGAAATGGCTAAGAAGTATGATCTGGACAGTTGTTTTGAATGCGGTCTGTGTTCCTTCAATTGTACAATCAGACGACCCATCTTGCAGTATATCCGCTTTGCTAAGGATCAACTCAGGGTCAGCGGTAAGGCTGAATAGTCTTAGTGTCATGACATTAGTCACCGGATTAGCCGGTAAAACATACAAGTTTTCAGATTTAAAGGTTAAAATATGACTCCACCAGTAATTAAAGCAATGTCGAACATTGCAGTCAGGCTCACGGTTTCGCCTGCTCCTCACTGGCGCAGCAGACGTACTTTGACGAAGATGATGCAGTATCATCTTCTGGCGCTGCTGCCTGCACTGATCATGGCTTTCAATATGTTCGGCCTGTCTGCACTTTCAACTGTCGGCCTTGCGGGATCGGTGGCTGTAATCACTGAAGCTATTTGTCTCAAGATGCAGGATCGCGACATCAATGTAGATAATTTCACAGCATTATATGAAGGCATCCTTTTTGCCTTTTTGCTTCCGGCAACTGCGCCCTGGTGGGTGGTAGTTTGCGGGTCTGTTTTGACCATCGTTATGGGTCGCACTGTCTTCGGCGGATTCGGCACCAACCCCATTTGTGCCCCCCTGGTCGCCTGGGCGTTCTGTCGTCTCTCATGGCCTGCTGCCATGGATATCGATTTGAATCTTTCCCACTTCGTTATCAATGCTCCTTTAGATCAGCTTAAATTCTTCGGTCTAGAGAGTCTTGACCAGTTCAACTACATGGATCTTTTCCTCGGGCAACAGCTCGGCGGGCTTGGTTCTTCTCAGATAATTGCAGTTCTGGCAGGAGGAATTTTCCTCATTGCCACCGGTTGGGTGCGGGGGTTTATTCCGGCGGCTTTTCTAATCGGCGTGACTGTAACATCTGGAGTTTTCTGGATGATTGATCCTGAAGTTTACGCAAATCCTATGTTTCATCTATTGACCGGATCAGTAATGTTCGGAGCTTTCTTTCTGGCTCCAGATGTTGCTTCCAGTCCTGTAGGCAGGATTCCGCAAGTTCTTTTCGGACTGATTGCCGGAGCTATGGTGATAATTATTCGGGTCTACGGTGTTTATCCTGACGGTGTGCCTTTTGCCATAATGGTGGCAAATCTGCTCACTCCTCTTTTGGACAGGGTTAGGCCTAAACCTTTCGGAGGCAGATAAGTCATGCGTGAAATAATATATATGCTTGTGGTTCTGTCTGTAATCTGTGCGTCCTCCGGGGCTTTACTGGTTAACTTGAAACAGGCCACTAAAAGTCAGATCGAACAACAGGTTTTGACCTATGTTCAAGGACCGGCTCTTTTGTCAGTCCTTGAAAACCGCGACAATGATCCAATTATGGAACGTGTGCAGGTAAAGGATGTGACTATTTTCCCTGCTATGAAGGATGGAAAGCTGGTCGGCATTGCTCTTGAAACCTTCGCCTCGGGTTATTCCGGTAACATCGGAGTTGTGGTTGGTTTTGATGTGCAGAAGGATGAACTTCTCGGGATTGGTATCACTACTCAGACCGAAACACCGGGGCTTGGAACGCGTATCGCAGAACCTGCTTTTACCCGTAAGTTCACAGCTCACGGTCTTGATTCCATGCAGGTGACATCTAAAGGTGGCGACATCGACGGTATTTCCGGTGCGACATATTCTTCTGTCGGAACTGTGGAAGCTGTGCGCAAGGCCATTGAAGTTTATCAGTCCCTTAAGCCTGAGATCAATATGATCTGGAAGAATTCATAAGGAGTCCCTATGAGCCGTATAGTCAAAGAATTTATCAAAGGACTCTGGGTAGAACTTCCTCCGTTCAGGGTGCTTTTAGGCCTGTGTCCCACACTGGCTGTTACTTCCACTGCGGAGAACGGACTGGGTATGGGAATAGCTGTCCTTTGTGTTCTGACCATGTCCAACATGATCATTTCGTGTTTTAGAAAAATTATTCCTGCGAAAGTTCGTATTGCTTGCTTCATCGTAATTGCAGCTTCTTTGGTTGTTGCCGTTGAGTTGCTCATGCAGGCTTACGTCTATCCGCTTTATTTGAAACTTGGAATTTTTGTTCCGCTTATTGTTGTGAACTGCCTGATTTTGGGGCGCGCTGAAGCTTTCGCTTCTAAGAACGGTGTTCTTCTGTCCGTTGCGGATGCACTCGGTATGGGAATCGGTTTTACCGTGTCACTGACTTTTCTGGGCGCACTTCGAGAAGCTCTTGGGCATGGAACCATCTTTGGAACTCAGGTTATGTGGGATTCTTTCGAGCCTGCGGCCCTTATGGGTATGGCTCCCGGGGCATTTGTCGGACTGGGAGTAATTTTAGCTTCCATGAACGCTCTGAACAGATACCTGAGTCGTAGAAAGGGTGAGGCTCCGCCTAAAGTTATGAATTCCGGTTGCGCCTCTTGCGGTGCCTGTGGCGGCATTGAAAACCTCAACGCTAAATAAGAGAAAGGTTTATTAAAATGGAATATTTCCTACTGTTTATCTCTGCGATTTTCATAAACAACATTGTACTGGTTCAGTACCTTGGGGCTTGTCCTTTCATGGGAACCTCCAAATCTACAGATGTTGCGATGGGAATGGGTGGAGCAGTTATATTTGTTGTCCTGATGGCTACAGCTCTAACTTGGCCCCTGCATCAGTATGTGCTCATTCCTTATGGTCTTGAGTATTTGCAGACTATCGTTTTTATTCTGGTCATTGCATCACTTGTGCAGTTTGTTGAGATGTTCCTCAAGAAAGTTCTTCCGCCTCTATATAAATCACTAGGGCTTTTTCTGCCGCTCATCACCACCAACTGTGCGGTGCTCGGTGTGGCAATTATGGTTCAGCGCAACGAATACTCATTTATCAAGTCTATGATGTACGGGTTGGCTTCAGGTATCGGCTTTCTGATTGCTCTGGTTATTATTTCGTCCATCCGGGAAAGACTTGATATTGCTCCGGTTCCGTATGTTTTCAGAGGTGTACCTATCGCTCTGATTATGGCCGGTGTCATGTCACTGGCGTTTTTCGCATTTCAGGGAATGGCTGCTTAACCGGACAATCAAGGATATATTAAAATGGTAACTTCTTCTATTCTGATTTTATTTTTACTAGGTCTTATCGCGGCTTCTGTTCTGGCTGTGGCATCAAAAGTTCTGCACGTGGAAGAAGATCCGCGTATTGCAAAAGTTGAAGGATGTTTTCCCGGCGCAAACTGTGGTGGCTGTGGTTATCCCGGTTGTTCTGCTGCTGCGGGAGCAATTGTTCAAGGTAAAGCTGGTCCTGAAATATGTGTTGCGGGCGGTGCCGAGATTGCAGAAAATATAGCATTAATCATGGGCGTAGATGCTGCATTCAAAGAACCCAAGGTTGCTAATAATATTTGTACAGGCGGTTCTCGCGCAAATTTATTGTTTGACTATGAGGGCGTTGAAGATTGCCGCGCTGAAGCATTGCTTTACGGCGGTGAAAAAACTTGCGGGCTTGGCTGTATAGGGCTTGGCTCTTGCGTCAAAGTTTGCGGTTTTGATGCCATCCGTCTTAACGACGACGGTATTCCAGTAGTCGATATGAACGCCTGCCGTTCCTGTGGTAAATGTGCCGACGTCTGTCCCACCGGAGCCATCCGGATCAGCGGTATGACTATGGATCTTCTGCATCTTAATAAAATTGACGATTGTCTGGCCCCTTGCATGCAGAAATGTCCGGCTCAGATAGACGTTCGCACTTATATTAATCAGATGAAGCTCGGTGATATGCGTGGAGCACTGCTGACCATGAAGGAGCGCAACCCGCTTCCGCTGGCAGTAGGGCGTCTTTGTCCCGCCCCGTGTGAAACTATTTGCCGCCGTAATATTGCTGATGACGGCGTTGCTATTCACACCTTGCATCGTTTCGTTGCAGATTGGGAAATGAACTCCGGTTCACGCCTCAAGCTGGATTGCAATCCGGCGACAGGTCATAAGGTTGCAATTATAGGCGGGGGACCGGCAGGCCTTTCCTGTGCATATTTCTTGCGTCGTATCGGTCATGAACCTGTTATCTTTGAAAAGCGTGAACAGATAGGTGGTATGATGAAGGGGATTATCCCTGAATACCGCTTGCCTGCAAAGGTTGTTGACTGGGAAGTTCAGTCTATCCTCGATCTTGGTGTCGATGTGCATACCGGAGTTGAATTCGGTAAGGATATTACTATTAAGAGTCTTGAAGAAGAAGGTTACGAAGCAATCTTTATTGCAACCGGAGCATGGAAAGTCCCTGACCTTAAAGTTGAAAATTCTGACGTCGAAGGCGTTGTGGATGCCGTTACTTTTCTTGAACAGATTGGTAAGTCTATAACAGATTTAAAAGGCAGAAAAATAGTTGTTGTCGGTGACACTAACACTGCCATGGATGTTGTTCGCAGTGCAGCCCGTCTTGGTTGTGATGTCACTTCATTAATAGATTGTATTCAGCGCAAAATGTCCGCCAATAAAAACGAAGTTAAACGCGCCGCCGAGCTTGGCAGTGATCTTAGATTTCTGACAAGACCTACCCGCATTCTTGCTGAAGATGGAAAAGTCAGTGGTATTGAATATTGCGAAGTTCAGTATGATGACCCCAAAAAAGCTACAGGAGTCCCCAAACCTGTTGAAGGAACTGATACTGTTATAGACGCGGATCTGATTGTAGTTGCAACCACACGTCTGATAGATATTGCTCCCTTTATGGATGAAGAAGGCGCTCTTCTTTTTGCTATAAACAAGAAAACAGGTGGAATCGAAGCAAACACTCTTTCTTTGCAAACCAAAAACCCCAAAGTTTTTGTCGGTGGAGAAGTTCATTCCGGTCGTAGTATTCTTATTCAGGCAGTAGCTGACGGAAGACGAGCCGCACGTGGTATTCATCACTTTATCACCGAAGGGGCTATTCCAGAGCCGAAGAATCCGCAGCTTCGTGTTATGCCGGAAACCATTCTTAAGAATATGGCTGTGACCTATACCATTCCTAAAATCAAAGTTCCGGAGATTTCCGTTGAAGAACGGAGATCGACATTCAAAGAAGAGGTCAAAGGTTCCATTGTGTACGAGGCAGCCCGTAAAGAAGGTAGTCGTTGTCTACGCTGTGGACTGACTTGCTACGACGCTGAAGCCGGTGCTGAGTATGCTCAAGATGCTGATGTGCAGAAATTCTCTGAGCTGGGCAAGGAGTAGAGCGTGGCTAAAAATCGTTTTTCCAGACGTTCATTTATGAAAACCCTTGCTGCAACTGGAATCGGAGCGGCATTTGTGTCCACTCCGGTTGCTGCAGCAATGCGCATCGCCAGTGCCATGCGTATAGGCGATAAACGTTACAAAGTCAGCGAAACCCGTTTTCTCATGGGAACTTATGTAGCCATTACAGCTCTGCATGAATCAAAAGATGCGGCAGAACAGGCTACAGCCAAGGCTTTTGCTGAAATTGACCGCCTTGCAGCATTGTTTGACCGTCATCAGTCCAGCACACCTGTATCCGTGCTTAACGAAACGGGCAGATTAACTGATGTGGCACCTGAATTATTTTACGTTATGAAAAAAGCTCAGACATTCAACAGCTGTTCTAAAGGTGCTTTTGATGCCACGGTTCTTCCTGTTGTGGAAATGCTGAGCAAGCATGCCAATCCTAAAGGGCAGATAAATCTGACTAGAAACGATCTGGATGATGCTCTGGATCTTGTAGATTCAGATGCACTTAAAATTTCTAATAGAGAAATTTATTTCGACAAGCAGGGCATGGCTGTGACTCTCGATGGCATTGGTAAAGGGTTTATTGTTGATTGTGCCTCTGAAATTTTGTCTGCAAACGGTGTGATCAATCACCTGATTAACGCAGGTGGCGACATTCGTGCCGGTGGTGAGCGTTCTAAGGGGCAACCTTGGATCGTCGCTATTGAAGATCCTGCTAAAAAGGGCAATTACCCTGCTGTAATTCAACTTAAAGATGCGGCAGTGGCTACTTCCGGTGGATATGAAGTCTATTTTGATGCGGACCGGTTCCATCATCATGTAGTTGATCCGCGTACGTCCGTATCCCCCACACAGATCTTGAGTGTTTCAGTCATCGCTCCCACTGTTATGCAAGCGGACGCACTTTCCACTTCCGCATTTGTTATGACTCCTCAAAACAGCATTAATTTTGTTAATGAACAAAAAAATAGTGAATGTTTGATAGTCAATGCCTTAGAAAAAAAATTAAGTTCTAAAAATTGGAATTGTATGGTAAGAGTTTAGTAATCTCTATTTTTAATGATTAATTAAATAGCGTGTCGTTGACTGAAAGCAAGTGACTAACCTCCTCAATCCCTAAGTCGCTTGCACCTGTAAAATCGGAGTAACCTGTACTCCGGTTCTGGGCATCTGCAGGTCAAATCGGAAAACGGCAATCTGCATAAGGGAAGACCAACCTCACTTCCCACGACCCCTTAAGCGGGCCGGAAGCTCACTCTTCCGGTCCGTTTAACTTTTGTTTCAGGCGTTAGTAACAGCATCTAACCTTGTGGTCTTTATTTATTTCCCGAAGCGGTGGAAGTTCATTTGTACATGATTCAACTGAATTTGTGCAGCGAGGATGAAACGGACATCCAGAAGGAGGAGTTGAGGGGCTTGGTGATTCTCCCGTTAATTTGATTCTTTCAGAACCCGGCTTTAGTCCCAGCACGGATGAAACCAGAGCTTTAGTATAGGGATGGTATGGTGTGTCTATTATATCTGAAACGGTCCCATACTCTACGATATGCCCGTAATACAGCACTGCCACATAATCTGCCATGAGACGCATCGATCTCAGATCATGTGTAATTAAAATAAGTGACTTGTTATTTTCTTCAACCTTTCTTTTAAGAATTGATAAAACATGAGCTTGTATTGATCGATCCAGAGAAGCTGCCGGCTCATCTGCAATAATCAATGAGGGATCAAGGCTAAGAGTGCGGGCGATAGCTATTCGCTGGCGTTGTCCGCCCGACAGCTCATGCGGGTATCTGTCCAGAAGGTCGCGGGTGAGTTTGCCTGTCGCCAGTGATTTTTCAATTAGAAAATTCCGGTTATCATTTATTGTTCGGGAAATTTTAAAAGGCTCAAGCAGCAGGTCTCGTACTTTCATAGCTGGATTCAAGCTTGCTGTTGCATCTTGCGGGATCATTTGAGTGTCATTGCGAAAAAATGTTTTTTTATTATTACTGAAAATATTCTTTCCATTGCAATACACAGTTCCGCTTGATGGTTTTTCCGCACCAAGAATAATTCTTCCGATGGTTGTTTTCCCTGATCCAGATTCCCCTATTATTGCTAGACATTTGTTTTGTGATAGAGAAAAAGAAACGTCTTTCAGGGCTTGATTTTGAGTTCGGCGTATGAGTCCTGTTGTAAAATTTTTTCCGATATCTTCCACTCTAAGTATTTCTTCAGCTATCTGGGACATCGCACACCATTCTTCATTAGCGGCTTTTGGGTTGAACACAATTTTTCAGCTTCAGGGCAGCGAGGGTGAAAACGGCATCCTTCGGGGGGACACGTGAGCGGAGGAGGACTGCCTCCGATGGGGCGGAACCTGTTATGATCAAAGGTCTTCATCAAGGCTTGCACGTATGGATGGCGGGGAGAGTTGAACACCTTGTGCAACGATCCTGTTTCAACAATCTGTCCAGCGTACATTGCCGCAACATTTCCACAAAGTTCCGAAGCAACATCCAGATCATGAGTAATGAGCAGCAGTGATGAGGATAATTCGTTTACGACATCTTGAATAAGCTCAATAATTTGTATCTGCACTGTTGGATCAAGGGCTGTAGTAGGTTCATCCGCAATCAGCAGTTTGGGCTTGGCTGCGAGGGCCATCGCGATCATTACGCGTTGAAGCATACCTCCCGAAAACTGATGCGGAAATTGGCGTGCCCGTTTTTTGGGATCAGAAACACCAGTTCTGGCGAGTAGCTCTTCTGATGCATTACGTGCTTGTTTTCTGGTGAATCCCTGCCGTTTGATTACCTCAGAAATCTGGTCTCCAACACTCATAACCGGGTTAAGACAAGATGCCGGAGTTTCAAATATTATGGCTATATCTTTGCCGCGGATCTGTCTTATTTCGGCAGGTTTGAGATCAAGTAAGTTTTTGTTATTAAACAGTACTTCCCCTTCGATAACCGCTGATGACGGCAGGAGGTTCAGTATAGACAAGGCTGCTACAGTCTTGCCGCAACCGGATTCGCCGAGCAGGCAGCAGTGATCGAACCTGCCGATAGAAAGATTAAAATCATCAACAACCGATACAACTCCTGCTTCCGATGGAAATTTTATTGAAAGATCCTTTATTTCAAGAAGCGGGGAAGGATTTTTCATTAGATTTCCTCCAGCTGAGGGGACGAAAGAGCTTTCTTATAACAATGCGGATCAAGCATATCCCTTAACCCTTCACCCGCCAGAGTAAATCCCATTGCAGAAACAGCAAGGCAGAGTCCTGCGATAAGGGGGATGTGAGGAGCTATTGCTAGTGTTGGGAGCCCCTTGCTCATCATTGTTCCCCATTCCGGTGTGGGGGGCTGTATGCCAAGCCCCAGAAATCCAAGGCCTGCTATGGCAGTTACTTTTCCACTGACACCTATAGTTGCAATTGTAGTTATCTGGGGCCAAAGCTCAGGAAGGACGCAAGTCCTTATGATATATATTCTTCCTGCTCCCATTGCCCGCACTGTTTCTACATGGAGGCCGTTCATGGCTGTACGTGTAATACTGCGGGCAACCCGTGCGAATTTGGGCCATCCGGGGATAGAAATTGCCAGTATGAGTCCTGTTAATCCCGGCCCTGTAATAGCAATGCACAATAGTGCTGCGACAATTCCCGGAAAGGCAAAGAAACAATCGGTTATGCGCATAATCAACCCGTCAAGTCTTGGAAAACATCCTGCTATTACTCCTACCGCCATTCCTACCAGTGAAGTGATTATTGTAACTGTCAACGCAAGTCCTATAGAAGGACGAATAGCGTAAATAAGTCTGCTGGCTACACATCTGCCTAGATAGTCGGTTCCGAGGGGATAGGTTGAGTCCGGTCCTTTCAGGCGATGCCTAAGATTTTGCTCCAATGGATTATTGGGAACAATCTCAGGTGCTGCAATACCTGCTGCCACGATTGTTGAAATTATGAGTAGTCCTAGAATGAATGACTTGCTGATGAAGCGAGGCTTAAACATTGGCAGTTCCTTCAATTCTTGGGTCCAGTAACAGGTTTAAAAGATCCGTGATAATTATGATCAGTACGTAAGCAGTTCCGATGGTAAGAATGCAGCCTTGCACTACGAATATATCGCGGGAACGAACCGATTCTACAAGCAGCCGTCCCAGACCGGGCCAGAGAAATATTGATTCAACAACGACAGCTCCCCCGACCATATGTCCGGCCTGAGCCCCCATGTAATGCAGTACTGGCGGAAATGCATTTTTCAGTGCGTGTCGGCCGATGATTGCAGTTTCACTTAAACCTTTTGCTCTTGCTGTTAGAATATATTTACCCCGCAGACTTTGCAGCATTGAGGTTCGCATCAGGCGGGCTGTAATAGAAGAGTTGATCAGGGCCAGCGAGGCCGCCGGAAGTATAAGGTTATACCAGTGCCCGTATCCTGCAACGGGAACAAGGTGTAGGTGTAGTGAAAATATAAAGATAAAAATCACAGCAAGAAAAAAATCAGGTATTGACGATAATACAAGCGAAACTCCCAGCGCGATTTTATCTATTGTTTTTCCGGCATGCACTGCCGCCGCCGTTCCCAGTGGAATGGCGATCAATGCTGTAAGCAGTATTGCGGTGGAAGCAAGGAGCAGTGAAGGGATTATTGCCTGTGCTACTTCGGTTGTAACCGCCTGCCCTGATTGAATTGAGTATCCAAGATCCCCTTTTAATGCTCGTCCCAGCCAGCAGACATACTGGACAGTAATGGAGCTGTTGTAACCCAATTCCTCCCTCATTTGCATAACAGCTTCTTGAGGCGGGGATTCTGTTTCCATCAAATGGACGAGTGCAATTTCAGCAGGGTCGCCTGGAAACATTGCCAGAGACAGGAAGGCTGCGACGCTGACCCCGAAAAGTACGGGAATCAACGTCGCAACTCTAAGAATAGCTGATTTAAAAATAAACACAGAGCTACTGTCTAATTCAGTTCAATTCTTTCAAGATGAAAGCACTGCTCAACAGGATGCATAACATATCCTTTAACATTAGGTCCTACTGCATCTATATTGGTATAGTAATTCAGATATGCCATTGGAGCATCTTCAAGTAGGATAGTCTGAATCTTGTCATAGATCTTTTTGCGTTTGTCAGTATCAAATTCGTGGCGTCCCTGATTTAAAAGTTTATCAACTTCAGGGTTGTTGTAATGATATGCACCCCATCCCGGATTTACTGTGAGAGTGGAGAAGTAGTCGGCATTGAGATTGTAATCAGGGTCTGAAACAAAAAACAGATTGCGTCCTACAAGGAACATTCCGAATTCGCCACTATCACGAATCTTTTTGGCTGCATCCGATTGTACAACAACAAGATTAGTCTTGATACCGACTTTCTGAAGCTGGCTCTGCATTACTTCCGCAGTTGGAGGAAGAGTTGCCCTTTCAGTGTAGGTGACAAGTTTAACTTCGAATGGAATTCCGTTTTTATCGAGTATTCCGTCTCCGTCGGTATCTTTCCAACCTGCTTCTGCAAGAAGCTCTTTCGCTTTTTCCGGTGAATATGGGAAACCTTTAAGCTTCGTGTTTGCCCAGAAAATTACCGGAGGAAACAATGAAATTGCCGGTTCTCCGATGCCTTCTAGCACGTAATCAACAAGGTCTTGACGGTTGATGGCATAGTTTACCGCGAGTCTTACTTTTTTATCTGTGAAGGGACCCTTTTCAAGGTTGAATCCGACAATGCGTGTGCGTCCGATAGGCTTGGTCAGGATCTTTTTGCCGTAGCTCTTGAGAGATTCAATTGCCTCAGGAGGCATAATTTGTGCAATATCAAGCTCTCCTGATTTCATCATGGCTGTGCGGGTCATTGCATCCGGAATACCTTTGTAAATTACCTTATCAACCTTTGCTTTCAGCGGTCCCCAGTATTCGTCAAACCTTTTGGTTGTCATGTAATCTTTGAGTTTGCATGATTCAAAAGCAAACGGTCCGGTGCCGATAGGTTTGATCACTTTTCCGTTTGCATCAAAAGAAGAGGGGGCCAATGCAGATGCTTCACCTTTAGAAAGATATGCAGGGAGCGGAGCAAACGGTTTGGATGTTTTGATTTTTAATACAAGTTCATTTTCAGCTGTAATTGATTCAATGGGGATAGATTTCAAAAGAGATCCGACTTTCATGAGCCTCTTCAGATTATCCACCATTATTGAAGCTGTTAAAAGTGTTCCATCGTGAAATTTTACACCTTTTCTTAGATTGAATGTCCATGTCAGCTTGTCGTCAGAAATAGACCATTTTTCAGCTAGAAGCGGTGTGAATTTAAGATTGAAGTCCACCCCTAACATAGATTCAGTTATGCCTATTCTTTGGAAAACGTAGCCGGACTTGTGGACATCCAATGTTTTGGGGCCCCACGGAGAACCGACTCTAAGCGTTCCTCCATCAGCATACGCCGATGCGGCAATTAAGATTAGTAGAGCTGTAAGTAAAATTGATTTTAAATTAATACATTTCATCTGGGCTATCTCCTTAAAAAATTGCTTTGACAGTGGCACGATATTTAAATTAATA
The DNA here is from genome assembly GCF_016342405.1 of Maridesulfovibrio ferrireducens. NCBI lineage: Bacteria > Pseudomonadati > Thermodesulfobacteriota > Desulfovibrionia > Desulfovibrionales > Desulfovibrionaceae > Maridesulfovibrio > Maridesulfovibrio ferrireducens. The sequence continues at coordinate 336,874 of NZ_JAEINN010000002.1, forward strand.
AAATTTATCAAGTAATAAGTCTTTATTTTTATATACTTAATTAAAGGGAGCAAGAACCAATGAACGAAGTCAAGTTACAGGATGTCGACTGGGTTAAAGAGTGGCGTGAAAATATGAGCCAAATGAATGAAATCAGTAGTGTTGATTACTGGAATGGTCGTGCCGATGACTATGACGACTTTATCTGCACATCAGAATTTTCTTATGGATATGAAATTGTAAAGATATTGGAAGAGAATGAAGTTGTCAGGCCGGACTTATCCGTGCTTGAAATTGCGTCCGGTGTCGGGGCCGTCACAATTCCGCTTGCACGAAAAGCTTTGAAAGTAACCGGTATTGAACCTGCTCAGGAAATGGCTGCAAGGTTGGCGAAGAACTCCAAAGCGGCTGGAGTTGATAATATTGAGGTGAAACTTATGACCGGGCAGGAGTATGCAGAAGGTGTCCAGTCAGCAGATCACGGGTTGAGCCTTTTATGTCATGCTTCATGGCAGTTTCCTGAGATAGCCGAGATTGCATCGATGATGGAGAACGGGAGCAGCGAATGGTGCTGCATTTGCGATACTGCGCTCAACCGTAATTCAGAAAGTGCAAAATTACAGAAAGAATTAGGTGTTGTTTCAAGCTCATTTGACAGGGTAGAAGGTCTTTATAACGGCCTTAAGGTGTTAGATCGAAAGCCTGAAATAAAATCCTTTGATTACATCATGAGAAGGTCTGTTGATTCAGCATACAGTATGCTCACCAAAGTGTTAACTAAACAGCGGGTTCCCACTGAGAACGATATCAAATTGATTAATGATCATATCGAACGACATTCCGACGAGGGTGTTTATAATGAACCGGGTAAGATGAGTGTAATTTGGTGGCGTAAGGAATAGAAGTTTAAAGGAGAGACTTTACAAAATAGATATTATGCTGTTTCTTAATAATTATATGCTGCGTGTAACGTATTTTATTTTATATAGGGGGCATTTAATTAATGAAATATATTATTGAAGAAATTCAAGAAGTTCATGATAGTGATGTTTGCCGAATCATCAAAAAAGTTGGTGCAGAGTATGGCGCCATTGGTGATGGTTTTGGTCCTTCAGATCCAGAAGTATCCTCAATGAGCAAGTATTATAAGGATGAGAACAAAAGTGTTTATTTAGTTGCGACCATTGAGGGAACTGTTGTGGGAGGCAGTGGAATTGCACCATTTAACAATAGTTCCGATGTGTGTGAATTACGCAAATTATTTTTACTGCCGGAAAGCCGCGGTTTAGGTCTTGGTAAAGATTTGACACTTCGGTGTTTAAGTTTTGCTCGTTCCAAAGGCTATAAGCAATGTTATTTAGACACACTTTCCTGTATGAAATCAGCAATAGTACTTTATGAAAACCTTGGTTTCACACACTTGAAGGAACCTCTTGATGGTACCATTCATGGAGGCTGTGATGTCTGGATGTTAAAAGAACTATGAATCCCTTCCAAAAAAAAGATACCCCCTTGCAATTCTTATAAAAAGCAAGGGGGTATTTAATATTGTAATTCTTCCTTATTGTTCGCGACCGATTTCTTTTCCGTCTTTAAATGTGGGGTATGTCCAGCCCCCGGGCAGATTGGCTTTAGGGGCTGTGAGCGGCGCGTATAAATCCGGGCGTCTGTCCCTGAGGTAATTATACTTGGGTGCGGGGTGGGTCATGCCGTAGTATTCCGGGATGCAATCCGATATCAACAGGGTGTCCTGCTGGTGTCCCGCTCCGATGATCACATCTCCGTGGGGACTGATGATGATGCTGTTGCCGCGATAATGCCATTCATCATTTCCGCGTTTTTCATAACCAGCGCGATTGGCGTAAGCGAAAAATACGTTGTTTGCGTAAGCATATGCGGGAAGCATCACGGTGGAAATGTCGGGGTAGGGGACAGCACTTCGTTTGCCGTTGGGCAGTCTGTAGTAGCAATCCGCAGCAGTAGGCCCGACAATGAGTTTGGCGCCATTGAGAGCAAGGATTCGTGAGAGTTCCGGGAATTCATTTTCATAGCAATTCAGGACGCCTACGGGAAAACCGAAGGTTTTGAACACTGGCGGAGGTTCACTGCCGAAGGACCAGTTATCACGTTCCTGCTGTCCGTATAGGTGCGTTTTTTTGTAACTGGTCGCTAATTCGCCTTTTTCATTGATAACGGCGATTGAATCGAAATATAGAAATCCGTTTTTGGTTTTGACCTTCTCGGCGTATGGGACGAGCATCGCCATATTCAACTTGGCGGCGATTTTTTTGGCTCGGGTGATGCTGGGACCGTCAGAAAATTCTGCCACCTTTTTTGCTTCATCAGGGCTCAGAGTGTAACCGGTCACGTAGAGTTCCGGAAAAGCCAGAAGCTGAACTCCTTGATTTTTAGCCATCTGTGCAACCTTTTCCAAGCGATTCATGTTCTTGAGACTTGCGCCGTGGCCGTAGTCGGCTTGAGCTTGATAAATGCCCAGTCGGAGTCCTTTACCTTTAGGCGGCAGGGTTTGATAGACCGAACTCTGAACTTTCAGCTTGCGATAGCCGTCCAATACGGTCTGGTTATAATCCGGGGTGCAGCAGTCAGGAGTGGGGGCACCGGCAAACGCTACGATCGGCAACAGCATAGATAAGAATAAGGCGATAAGAGTCTTCATAGATTCGTCTCCATCGTTATTGGTGGACGGGGGATTTGCCTGCCCTCCAGATAATATACAGATTCTCTTATTATATGCACTTTAATCGAGCTGTTTGTCCAGCTCGATTAAAGTCGACGATCCGGACATCAGTCTATTCCGTTTTAAGTTTTTCGACTGCTTCGGAGAGGTGCTTATGCCAAATTTTGCGGAAATCAGCGTGTTCGAGAGAGCCTTCCCGCTCTGCTTTTAGGATAAAGACATCGTTGGCAGGTCCCCTGGCTTACGAGTCTTGAACGATTCTTCCAGTCTTCCCAGTTTCCCAGTGACTATTTGAAATGAAAAATCGTCTCGTCGTTTACATGCCGAAAGACTTATTTCTTCACCCTGCCTCGAGACTTCATACAATCATTATAAGTGCCCATTGCTTTGTGGTTGTCTGAAAATTTAACACGATTACTTGTTAACATTCTAGATCCATTGTCATTCTTTGGTCCGATAGGGTGTTGCTGTGCGGTTCTTTTAGTACAAAATGTCCTGTCTTCATTATACCTTTTTTTTGCCATCTCCGGGTCAGTCATGTTGTGGTTATGCCACGAGGAACAGCCGCCGGGAATTGTCAGCAATGTTGCAAATATAATAAATTTTTTCATATTTTAGCTCCGTTAGGAAAGATAAAAAGGCCTAGTTATCAATTACGAGAACTAGGCCTTTTCGTTTTTGCTAAAATCAAAGGGAATAGCTGATGCTGATTATTTTTCAGCAGGGAGAGTAAAAAGTTTCTGCAAGTAGTCAGTAAGTCCCATGTTTACACCTTGACCGCACTGAGCAAAAGGGCATCCCAGTTCGTATGGAACTTCGATAGGTTCCGGAATTCCGGAATATATCACAGCATTCTGATGAGTTTGGTTTTGTTTTATGAGAAGTTCCACGGCCAAATAGCATGCGTTAGGACTATTTTTTACACGTTCAATTCTAGGAGACCATTTATTGACGACTACTGGGTAATTCCTAAATGAAGGTCCGTAAGATAATTCATTTGAAAATCCGACTTGTTGTGAGGCTCTGTGAGCAAGCATCTTGGGTGAAATAGAACCGACGCGAGCCTCAATTAGATAATCCACTTCGCCATACGGCTGATATTTGTAGCCCATACCGGCTAAAGTTTTAATTGCATTTTGTACAATAGGGAGAACGCCGGTTTTTACTAGTTCCGGGTTGCCGTTTCCTTTTAACTGAAAAAGAACAACTTTAACGTTAAACGTTCCAAGGGCTGGGGTGAAAGCAGACATCGGTGCGGGGGGAGTTATTGTGCGAGTGGAGCAGCCGCCCATGCAAATTATAATAAAAAGTGCCAAAAATTTAATCACAGTGAAATTTTTACGCATGATGATCCATTTGTTGTTCAAGTTAAAGTAATTGATTAAATTTTATTGTATTATATAAATACTGGCAATGAAGATATTATATTTTTGCATAATAGTGATCTGATTTAATGATAAATCAACAAAATGAGTGAATCTCAAAAACTGATGGAGAGTAGAGTGTTGTTCCTGCCACAATTTTTTTTAATTGCGGATCGAACTGAGTCATATTTATAATTATTTTGTGGGCATTTTCGAGGTCTTCGGTGATATCTGCTTGATTCAGCCATATAATTTTTTGTGCTGATTGCGGAGTTCCTTTAAATGCTCCCTGTTTATGCTCGAAAAAAGTAAGAATTGATTGTAATGACACGGCGGCGGATGTGGGCAGTCCGGTGAGTTCTCCATATATTTTGCTTCTGCATACATGTTGTTCTTCAAGAGTTTTGCCAGTCTTCAGGAGTATCAATATCTTGTAAAATGCTTTGATTTTTTACATCGAGCAAGCAAACACCACTTTTGTTCCGTAGTATTTTTCGAGGTCCGATGTCGCCTTCCAGATTTTTTAATTCCGCATATAAGCTGGAGTTGATGAGAACCGGATTTCCCATAATCCTTTCACACGTAGGGATTATGGCCAAAGGTTTTTGGGATTTGTGTTTTTTAATAATCAGATTGATTATGTCCTGAGCGACAAAAGGCTGATCTCCCAGTAAAAATAAAGCTGATTCATCAGCTTTGCAGTGGTTAATACCGCAAAGCACGGAACTACTTTGCCCGGATTCATATTCAGGGTTATATAATGTCTCAGCTTCTTTAAAAGCAATACGTTTTAATATTTCAGAACGGTAGGAACCCAGAATAACGATAACCTTGTCGAGATCGGATTGAAGAGCATTGTCAATAACACATTGTAGTATAAGCTTACCTCTACAATCAAGAAGTTGTTTGGCCTGTCCCATACGGTTTGCACGGCCGGCAGCCATAGTGGTCATTCCCAATAGTCCAAACCAAACAAAAAGCCCGGTCGGCGTCATTGGATTGCCGAAAGCGGTTTCGTCCGTCAGCAACACCAGACCGAGCGCTGCAATAATTAAGATTCGCATGTTGGGACCAATATTGTATAAAATATTATTGATAAATATTTGCTTTTAGAAATAATGTGACCAATCATATTTTATTAACGTCTATAGATATAGAAAGGATATTACTAAAATTAAAAGGAAGTGTCAGAATTCATGAGCATTGAGAGTGAAAATTATGCGGTAAAAAAAGTCTTGAACGGCGACGTTCAAGTTTTTGAAATTCTTGTGCTCAAATATCAATCTCCAATCTATAATCTGATGTTTAGAATCTTCCGCGAAGAAAATGAGGCAAAAGATGTTGCGCAAGAGGCTTTTCTCAAGGCTTTCAAAAAATTGAATAAATTTCACGGCGGGCGTTTTTTTTCGTGGCTGTATTCTCTCAGCCTGAATGTTGCCCGTGACCGTTTGCGTAGTAAGAAAAAATTTGATGCTCTTTTTTATATTCCGGAAAATATAGCTGACTATCCTGATATGACTAATGAAATTAAGGATATGGAAGATATGAGGGATGCTGAAAAAATGTATGCACTCATTGAAACGCTCCCTTTAGGATATACCGAGCCTCTTCTCTTGCGGTTCAGAGAGGATCTGTCCCTCAAAGAAATAGCGGAACTAACAGGATTAAGTCTGAGTGGAACCAAGATGCGTATTCACAGAGGACTGGCGATGGTCAGGAAAAGACTGGAGGAACTAAATGACTGATAATAACGAAAAATTGAATGCAGAAGACTTGAAACTTGCTGCTGAACTAAAAAAAATGGAAGTAAGAAAAGTCCCACACGCATTTTCTAGATCAGTTATGGATTCGGTTCATAAAGCTAATAAGCCGCTGTGGAAAGTAATTATTTGTTGGCTTAATGCCCCCTTCAACCTGCGGCTGACACCTTTAAGGATGGCTTTGGGAACAGCTTTGCTCGTGCTGGTTTTCTTTTTAGTACCTAAGACGGACACGGGGCATATGGTTGAAGATCATTCTGTTCCCGTTCGCTTTGAATTTGCGTCACATTCAGGTTCAATAAAGCATGTTTCAGTTATGGGCTCTTTTAACGGTTGGTCAACCGAATCTTCCAGCATGCGCTATGATAAAGAGAGAGGATTCTGGGTATATGAAACCAGTTTGCCACCCGGTGATCATGAGTATGTTTTTCTTGTTAACGGAGTTGAGGTTGTTCCAGATCCACAAGCTGATTTTTCGAGAAAAGATGATTTTGGAAGTGTTAATTCAATAAAGTTTGTGCGGAGCAGCGAATATGAAATATAACAACTTCTTATATGCCTGCTTGTTGCTAGTACTGTTTTGCTTTGCTTCTCCTCAATTTTCCCATGCGGTTGGACTTGAAGATGCAGTTGAGCGAGTTTCTGTTTGCACCGATGGAGAGAAATCCGTCAATAGGCTCCTTGCGGCTGTTCTGGACTCAAGAATCAGTGCAGAACAGGCCGAGTCTATACTTGATATTATGATTGATGTTTGTGAACAGAGATATCCTGCGAATATGTTTTTCGAAAAACTAGATGAGGGGATGGGTAAACGAGTTCGCGGTCCTCTGATAGTGGCAGCCTTACGGCGCATGCACGACAACTTTTTATTCATTCGTACGGTTGTTTCAGCAAATGGCGAAACAGCATTACAACCTCTTGTAATTTCCGGAACAGTCGCCGCCAACGAAGGCTTGTCCACAGAATTTATAAAATATTGTATCCAAAAATATGGACTGAGCCTTGGACCGGAAACTCTCGGCACGGCTTTTTCCATGGCCGGAGAATTGGCCCGAATCGATTTTGATCCGCAGCTGATAGAAAAGATAGTCAATGCGGGACTTGAGAGCGGCTCTCTGAACGGTAGTTGGAAAAATATTTCAAGAGTTGCCGTTGTGGTCAGATTAAAAGATGTTTCCGATTCTGATTTTTGTACTTCAGTTATTGAAGTTCTTAAGCAAGAAGGATCGCTAGCTGACCTGATGGTGAAAATGGGTTTCACAGAAAGAAATAGAAAATAAACAAATTAATGTGACCTATAAGCAGATCTGAACGTATATTATTATGAGTACTCATTACATCACAAAACCATTAATGGAGACGTTAAATGAAATCAGTCAAGATTGTAGCAATGGCCTTAACCTTAGCTATGCTATGTTCCTGCTCCAGCTATATGACGGGTTCATATTACATTAAAAACAGGAAATATAACAGCTGTATAGATGAAATGAAGAAATCATTAGGGGAAGATTCTCAAGACTCTGATGCAGCTTATTTCCTAGGCAGATGTTATTTGGCTGACGGAAAAGCGCAAGAATCACTTCCTGCCTTTAAAAAGGCTGTCCAGCTTGAGCCGGACAATGCGGAATACAACTTATGGTTAGGAATTAATCACTGGGCTTTGGCAGACTTTGAAAATGAATTCAAGTCTTACAGGAAGGTCATTGAAATTGACCCTGATCATACCTCAGCAACCCTTTACCTTGGTCACAGTTATTTTGATAGGTCTAAATGGACCGAAGCTGTAGCCTATTATGACAAGGTTATCAAAAAGGATCCATACAACCCGGAAGCTCTTTTTAACAGAGCTGAAGCGAAGTGGCAGCTTGGCGAACGCAAGGAGCTGACAGAAGAATGGAAAAAATACCTGGAATATTATCCTGACGGTGTCAGGGGGATGCGGGCAGTTCTTCGACTAAATGCATTGGGGGATTTCTCCTATCGCAATTACCTTCTGGGACAGCGAGTTTTGACATTAAAAACTCCTGAGTTCAAACAAGGCAAAGCTGATATGAGTTATAAATCCATGGCCTCCACGTCCGTAATTGCCGCGATCATGGATAACAATAAGGATCTCAAAATTAACGTAATATCCTTTGTAAAAGGAGACAAAGAGTTGGCTAAGATGAGGAGTATTGAAATACGTCGCCAGATTCAGGCGGGGCATGCCAATATAGATTCAAATCGTATCCTTCTCAGTTGGTTTGATATTCCTGATGAAGTTCAGACCTCCGAAGGTTTAAAAACAATAGATGAAACAGTGTTGTTTATAACAGAAGTAAAATAATCCTTCTCTAAGGAGAATTGAAAATGAGAGTTATAAAATATTACTTTATAGTCGCTTTCTTAAGTTCCTTGCTATTGTCAGCAACAGCAGTCCGTGCTCAGGATATAGAAATTACGGATTCTATTGAAACCGTAGAAACGGATACCATCGAATCTAGGTTCACAAGTCCCTCACAGCTCGAAAAAGCTGATGCGCTGGCAGCAGCCGCAGCAGGGACAAGCTCTGATGAATTGTCTCAGGCTGAAGAAGACTTAAGCAACGCGCAGACTGCTTATGATAGCGCAGTCGAACTCGGTGATACCGACGCCATAGCCGAAGCAGAGGAAGCTTTGACAGCTGCAAAAGAAACAGCTGATGCCGCAGCGGCCTCGGCTGCTGGAATTACTTCGGCAGACATTGCCGATATGCGTGATGCAGGCATGGGATGGGGTGAAATAGCTCGTGAATTAGGAGTGCATCCTTCTGTTCTAGGTCTGGGTCATACTAATAGATATGGTGCTGTTGAGACTGTGAGAACTAAAAATGGCAATGCCTATGGCAAAAACAGCCTTACTTCCCGTAATCTGGAAACAGGGACAGCCAGCACTCCCGGTGCAAAGGGTAATGGAAATGATAAGAGTCTCGGACTAAGCCGTGCATCATCCTCTGCGAAAAGCGGTTCTGCCGATTCTCCGGGCAACGGTAATGGAAATGGTGCCGGTAGTGGCGGCGGAAATGGAAATAGCGCTGGTGGCAATAGCGGCGGTCGCGGAAATAGCGGCGGTGGCAACGGTGGAGGAAATGGCAATGGTGGCGGCAATGGAAACGGTGGTAATAAATAACCAAGATCCAGTCTAATACGCTTAAATCATATTCATAAAACAAAGCCTCGTTTCTAATTGGAAACGAGGCCTTGTAGAGCGGTTGCGATATACATAATCAACCGCAGGCGTTTTTTATATTGGAGCCTGTTTTGTACGTTAATTATAGTGATGCTGATCGGTTGCGTGTCGCGAGGCGAAAAAACTATGAATAAAGAACAAGCATACATAGACAAAATTTTAACTGAACCTGCTTATGATAGCGAAGGTTTTGTTGATTACACTTATAAAGGTCATGCCTATAAATTATGGTACGGTAGAATTGGCTCCGGCAGCGCACCACCTGCATTGGTTTTGCACGGCGGCCCTGGCGGTAATCATCACAATCTCGTAGCGTTTCAAGAATTAAGTGATGAACGCCCTGTAATTTTCTATGATCAACTGGGATGCGGAAAATCAGAGCGTCCGGATAATCCGTCTTTGTGGACTGCTGAACGATATTTTGATGAGGTGAAAGCTGTTCGGAATGGTCTGGGCTTGAAGAAGTATCACTTGATTGGTCACTCATGGGGAACCGCTCAAGCTGTTGGATTTGCCGCCAAACATCCCACTGGTATATTGTCTATTTCTCTCCATAGCCCAATATTGAGCTTTCCTTATTATATCACTGATGTTGCCCCGGCACTTAAGCAGGGTTTGAGCTGTCTAAATGGAAAAGGCGGACAGGTGATAGATGATTATGAGTTGAGGGGAGTAGGAACAAAGAGCGACTACGACGAAGCTTGTATGGAGTTCACTAAGAAACATGTTACGCATACATGGCCATTACCAGAGGCAATGAAGAAATTGGCTGCCGCACGAAATTCTGCAATTCACGATACGATGGTTGCCGGTGGTTCGGAATTGAATGTACTGGGAAATATAAAAACGATTGACGTAACCGCGCAACTGTCCAAGTTGAATGTTCCTATTCTTATGACTTGTGGAAGCGACGATTTGTGTACGCCAGCCTACACTAAATGGCAGTCTGAATTTGCCAATAATCCCCAATATTACATCATACAGGGAAGCGCCCACATGACCCCGGTGGATAAGCCATTGGAACTCATCGAGCGGGAACGGGTGTTTTTAAGAGAAGTGGAAAAATTGTAGAACAAAGGTATGCACGTAAAGTTAGCCATTGATCCTAATGCTTTGTTTTTAAAGGGTAATTCAGAGACGTAAAAAGCCCTTTGAATTTAAGAAGTAATATGAGTTGTGAGTTTAGATTTATCAGGCCAAAAAAAAAGCCTCGTTCCCAATTGGAAACGAGGCTTTTGAAATGAAATGTAGCGTGAGGTCTCCCTCATCTCTAGCGCGCAGCAGAGCTTCCTATTTAACCTTGTTCAACCGTATTTTGTTGTCGATGATCAACATGCCTTTTACAAGTTTCCACTTCATGGATGTTGGCGGAGCCCCCTCAGGATTCCAGATCATAGTGTCGCCATTGAACGTATACGTTCCTTTCTGGGCGACTATTGTCGCTTTCATTGAGCCTTTGGGAAATTGCTTAAGAATTTCCGGCGTTAACTTCGAATTAAAATTGAAGTTTCCGTTCTTGTTCAACACTACGGTGTAGATGGCCTGCGGAAGTCCGTCCTGAAAGCCTTTCCATGTACCGATGAGCGCGTCCACGATTACACTTTCCCGGACGATGGGTGTTTCCGGTTTGATTCCCTGTGACTTGAGGAGCTTCGCGCTGTCCTTGTTGCCCGCACGATTGGCGTAGCTCATGACTGTTTCGCCAGCGCCATTCTTCATTTGGGCATCCGCGCCCTTGTTCAAGAGTAGTTTGACAAGTTTTTTATTGCCCGCGCCAGCTGCAAGCATCAACGCTGTCTCGTCCTTATTGTTCACAATGTCGAGCTTTGCGCCTTTGCTGATCAACAAAGCTGCCCGCTCATACCCTTGCGAGGTGTTGGATTGCTGAGCTGCGCTCATAAGCGCGGTGTTTCCGTTTCCGGCCTGAAAATCAACGTCGCCTTTGCCGGATAAGAGGGCCTTGATGATCGCAAGGTTGGCTTTGTGCTTGAAAGGATCAGGATTCGAAGCGGCTTTTATCAGCGGAGTAACAAGAATGTTGACGGTCGACTTCGTATTAGTATTCGCGCCAGCATTGACGAGCACACTCACCATGTCCGCATCTGAATGAATCACGGCGACGATGAGCGGCGTGGACCCGGTTTTATCTACAAGGTCAAGTTTCGCGCTGTGCTCGATCAGGCATTTTGCAATGTCGATATGACTCGCGCTTGCGGCTACATGCAACGGCGTTCTACCCGTGTCCAGACTCTTTAAATTGATGGAAGCGCCATTTTTCAGCAGGAGATTAGCGCAATCCACAAAGCCAAAACGTGCTGTAAGATGCAGTGCGGCACATCCTCCATTGTTATTTACAATCTTCTGCAAGTCTAACTTCGGATTTAAGGTCAGAAAATTTTGTATGAAATTGAACACGGTTTTTGCATTATCGTCACCAAGCAGTAAAATGGCATCCATGAGCGGGGTAATTCCACTATGATTGACATGATTGATGTCCGCACCGTTGGCAAAGAGGTAATCAAGCACTTCACGATTTTTGTGAAGAAACGTAGTTACAAGTACGGACGAACCTTGATTGTCCGCAATGTTAATCTTCGCACCATGTTCGTGCAGAAGCTTTAACGTCTCAAGGTCCTCGCATTCGGAAATAAACCAAAGTGCCGTTTGGCCGTTTTTGGTCCGCGCGTGGATATTAAGCCCCGCCCCTTGGGTGACAAGCACCCTGATTACGTCGGCATGGTCCCGTTGCGCGGCTTTTATGAGTGCGGTATTACCCCGCGATTCAGGGGTGCTGTCCGTCCGGTCCTTCTCGTTTGGTTTGGCACCTTTGTGCAACAAGATACTGACCATCTCCGCCTGTCCCATGTGCGATGCAAGGATGAGCGGCGTGCGCTCCCATTCGCCCCAAGCGTCATAACTCACACTGCGCTGGTTTACGTTCACTCTGGGAGACTGCAAGATCAGCTTTGTAATATCTGTATTCTCGTTTCGTAAAGCCCAGCACAACATGGAATCGCGGTCATAGATGGCGTTCACATCTGCCCCGAGCTGAATGGCAGCTTTAGCCTTGGCGAAATCGTTTTGGTTGATGGCTCTATACAGAGGTGGCCGAGTATCTTTATTCCCTTTTGCGAAAAGCGGAGTTGCCGCACACAAGATAAACAACATTATCACCGATATCTGAAACACATTCACATTTCTCACAGGTCACTCCGTAATATTCAGATTGGTGTTTAATAGCTTTAGTTCGTCTGCCGTTTTTATAGCCTTCATATAATTGTATATAGTCTCTCTACCTCCATAAGACAACATACCCCTGCATTTCATTTCCCCGAACATTAAATCTTGCACTTTCTCAACATGTGTACGAAACCTTCTTGGGGCAGTGTGTCACATTACGATTTATATTATAGACACTGTTGTTATCTTGTTATAAATAAAGACAAAACCAATAAGAATACTGATGTTTTAGCAGACATTTAAAAATATAGACGATGTACTTTGGAAAGAAGCCGGATGCTCCTCAGAGCTTGATTATACCGAACAGACTTCGTGGATGTTGTTTCTTAAATATCTTGATGATCTTGAAGTTGACCGTGCGGGCAAAGCAGAGCTGCGCGGCCTGCGGAGGTTGGAGACAGGAACGCCATTAAAGCTAACCTGCTTCTGCAGATGCTGCTGGGACCGGGATGTCCTGTGAATGGATAGAGGATATTTTTGCTGAAGAGAGTGTGTAACTCAAAAAAGAATAAAGCCCCGACTAAGTCAGGGCTTTATTTGTTATAACGGTGAAGAGTTGTTTAGTCTTCGCGGCTATCGATGATCAGCAGGTGGTAACCGAACTGTGTTTTTACGGGGCCATGAACTTCGCCAACGGCTTCATTGAACACAACGGTATCAAATTCCGGGACCATCTGGCCGGGGCGGAACTCACCGAGATCGCCACCGCGCTGACCGGAAGGACAGCTGGAGTGTTTTTTTGCCAGTTCACCAAAGTCTGCGCCGTCCTGAATTTGTTTTTTCAGGTCCAGACAGGTCTGTTCATCACTAACCAAAAGATGGCGTGCAGATGCTTTTGTCATGTATGTACTCCTGTAAGTTTTAATATAAAAATTTTAATTAACCTTGTAGTCTTGCCATTGCGATTTAATGCGTCGCAAAAAATGACCTTGCATGAATACGCAAGGACTGCAAGGTTAAATACTGCATACATACCTTCCAGATCAATCCGGTCCGCGAATTCAACCAAGTGCGCACGTCGAATTACGAGAATTACAGGCGGAGTACCAGTTATCGGTTGTCTTTATCAACATCTCCCACCAACCGATCAAAATCAGATACAAAAAACCTATCCTGAATGATGCGATATTTCTCAAATTCGGATTCAGCGTGAAGCATGGCATCTAGCGCTGTTACTTTACCGCTGCCTTGCAGGATTGTATGGTCGATTGAAATTTAAAAAGCCGGGGCTATCCAAAAGGACAATCTCGGCTTTATTCTCTCCAACTACAAAAAAATCAAGCGCACAAATGAAGCTCTTCACATGTCCGCACTTCTCTATCAATTCGGACAACAAGTTTATCATCCTTCGCAACTTCAAGATCATACCGCTGCTGAATATTTAACCAAAACTGCGGAGTTGTCCCAAAAAACTTAGCTAATCGCATGGCTGTATCTACGGTGATGCTTCTCTGTCCCTTCACCACCTGTCCGACGCGTTGCGCTGGAACACAAAGAGCCGTAGCAAGCTTATTGCGGCTTAATCCTAATGGTTCCATGAATTCTTCCAGTAAAATTTCACCGGGATGAACTGGGCTAAAATCTGCCATATTTATCTCCCTAATTGTGATAATCAGTTACTTCCACCTGTGAAGCGTGGTCCATGTCCCAGACAAAACAAATTCGGTACTGATTATTAATTCTTATACTATATTGTCCGGCTCTATTGCCTTTCAAAAGTTCAAGCCGATTGCCCGGAGGAACTTTTAAGTCTTTAAGATCATGAGCCGAATCAATTTGAATTAGTTTCTTATAAGCCGTTCTAGCTAGCTGATTAGGGATAATCCCCGAATACTCACGCTTAAACAGCTTCTCTGTTTCACGATTCTTAAATGACTTAATCATGAATCAAATGTATAACGCGTAGAGTATCACGTCAAGCGTTATACTGAGGTTTATCTTTTAGATTTATGACCCAGCATTAAATTTAACACCTTATGTCATAAGTTTACCACTAGATTGCTTGTTTTTGATCATCTCAATTTTAATACACATTATTGGCATCGCGACAAATAAAACCTCTATTCATCGCATGGTATGCGGCGAATAAATCCATATTTACTGCATCTGGCGCAATGAATAGCTAGCATGATTACCGCAAAGCAGTTTAAAAGAGCGCGGAATTCTCGAGCAAAATGTTGGAGAAGGGCGTAGTACCAGCTATCGTTTATGTACTTTAGAGAAAGTGCTTAAATAATAGATAGATATTTAAACTGCTTTGATTCATTATAGCTGTTCCTTTAAAGACAGCTATCCGCCGGAAATACAACCAGATCTTCTACTTCTTGATATATTCCTATACGTTGACCTATTGCATGCTGGTGGTGGCTTGGCACAAGTGAGAGAATTTGTTCTCCACTGTCCAGTTCAAGTGTATAAAGGATAGTTGGGCCGCGGAAGGTCTTGGATATAATTGTAGCTTCGTATGGACTGTTATCATGATGGACTACGTCTTCAGGTCTGATCAGCAGGTTTACTTTTGAATTTGGGCTGTACTCTTGTGGAAGTTCTCCGCTGAGCGTTCCAAGGGCGCATTCTACTGTGCTTTGGCTAGTAACCTCACCTTTAATGAACATTCCTTCCCCCACAAAACTTGCCACTACTGGATTCACAGGACGATGATAAACAGCGTGCGGAGTGTCCCATTGCTGCATGGTCCCGCTGGAAAGTATCCCAACTTTGTCCGCCATGGCAAAGGCTTCATTCTGGTTATGAGTTACCATCAGCGCTGTTATAGAACGATCCTTAAGGATTTTCCTGATCTCTGTGGAAAGGGTTTCGCGCAAAGCTACATCAAGATTGGAAAATGGTTCATCCATGAGTAAGAGCTTAGGTTCGGGAGCGAGAGCCCGGGCAAGAGCCACACGTTGCTGCTGTCCACCGGATAGTTCGTGAGGATATTTATCTCCTTCTCCCAGCAGTTCAACCGTTTGGAGCAACTCTTCAATCCGGTTTTCCTGTTCCTTTTTCGAAAGTGAATCTATTCCGAATGCAATATTTTCTTTCACTGTGAGATGAGGAAAGAGTGCGTAATCTTGAAAAACCATGCCGATACTGCGTTTTTCCGGTGGGACAGTTTTGTTTCCAGCAACTTGTCTGTCTGCGATTGAAATGGAACCGGCTGCTAAATCTTCAAATCCGGCTATCGAGCGCAAAAGTGTTGTTTTGCCGCAGCCGCTGGGGCCAAGCAGACAGCCGATCTCTCCCTGTTCGAGGGTGAAACTGACA
The DNA here is from genome assembly GCF_016342405.1 of Maridesulfovibrio ferrireducens. Classification (NCBI taxonomy): domain Bacteria; kingdom Pseudomonadati; phylum Thermodesulfobacteriota; class Desulfovibrionia; order Desulfovibrionales; family Desulfovibrionaceae; genus Maridesulfovibrio; species Maridesulfovibrio ferrireducens. Next base: position 352,389 of record NZ_JAEINN010000002.1, read on the forward strand.
TTTTTAACTGCATGAAAATTATCATAAAATTTATCTATTTCGTTAACTTTAAGAAGTTCCGGCATAGTAGCCTCCTATTTATCCATCTGTTTGGTGAGCAGCAGCACAGGTATAAGCCCGACAAGTATTAGGGCTACGGCTGGGGTCGCCGCCAGCTCCCATTCTCCTTCGGAAGTGTACTCATATATTTTGACAGCAAGAGTATCCCAGCCAAAAGGCCGCATCATCAGGGTTATGGGCATTTCTTTCATGATGTCTACAAGAACAAGAATGGCTCCGGTAAGTAATCCTTTTCTGAGCATAGGAATGTATATGCGGCCCAGCAAAGCCGTTCCTGTTGCTCCAAGAGTGCGGGCGGCTTCGCCTATGGATGGAGTTATGCGCTGTATTGCACTGTCCACAGAACCGAATCCGGCAGCAAGAAAACGAATGCAGTATGCCGCGATCATTAGACCCAGTGAGCCCTGTATAAATGGTGTGGCATTAAATCCAAGTTCTTTAAGCCCACCGACTACAGTATTATCCAACCATGCTGCAGGAATAAAGATACCTACGGCCAGAACTGTTCCGGGCAAGGCATAGCCAAGCGTAGCAAGGCGTGTGGCCCAGTTCATAAGTGGACCGGCATCATTTCTTTTGACAAAGGCAAGAGCAAGGGCAGCGGCGATAGTTAAGGTCGCTCCGACAAGGCCAAGTAAAAAAGTATTTAATCCGTATTCAAGATATCTGGAAAGATCTGAATCAATGGATTCAAGTCCCCACATAATCAGTTTGAAACATGGAAGAGCAAAGGCCAAAAAAAACATTAAAGCACAGGATGAAAAGGCGACCCATTTCCAAGGGCCGGATAGTTTTAGGCGTTCAGTGTTGTTTGGTCTTCCTGCTTCTGTGAAGCGCATGCGCGAGCGCATTTTCTGCTCGGTAACCAGTGCGACAAGAACTATTATTCCTAATACGGAAGAAAGCTGTGCTGCACTTGCAAGGGAAAACATACCGAACCACGCTTTATAAATGGCTGTGGTGAAAGTGTCGTAGTTGAAGATCGAAACCGCACCGAAATCAGCAAGAGTTTCCATGCAGACCAGCACAAGTCCGGCTGCTATAAAAGGACGGGCCATTGGTAGCGCTACTTTAAAAAATGCTTTTGCCGGTGAATGACCCAGCGTGCGGGCTGCTTCAAGGGCAGTGCGTCCTTGAGTCATGAAGGCGCTACGACTCATGAGATATACATATGGGTAGAAGGCAAGAGAGAGGATTGTCGAGACCCCGAATCCGTTGCGGATATCTATAAATTCAGCTGAAGGAAATATGTTTCTTATGAGAGACTGTACTGGGCCTGTGAAATCGAAAATTCCAAGGTAAACAAAAGCAAACACATAAGGAGGAATGGCAAAGGGCAGAACCAACGCCCATGAGAAAAATTTGCGGCCTGGAAAATCACAAGCTCCGGTGAGCCAACCAAGTCCCACTCCGGCTATAGCTGTAAGGGGCAAAATGCAGGCCAACAGTACCGCGGTATTAAATATAAGTCCGCCGAGCACGTTTTCAGTCAAGTGCGACCATATTTCCTGCTGTGGAGAAAAAAGATAGCTCATGATTACGAGTAGAGGCGTGGCTGACGCAGCCGCAAGTGCTCCGGCAATGGCGAACCATGCCGGAGACTTGAGGCGAAAGATATTCCGCCGGAATGCTGGAGGTCGAATTCCGACTGAATTTCGGGAGTTCTTTAAAGACATGTTATTTGTATCCGGCTCTATCCATCAGCTTGATAGCTTCTGCCTGATATTCACCGTATTTGGATACGTTCATAGGATTACCTTTGAATTCTCCCCAAGCTTCAACAATCGGGTCTGGCTTAACTTCTGGGTTAACAGGGTATTCCATGTTCAGAGATGCAAATTTACCTTGAGCTTTGTCAGAGGAAAGCCATTCAAGTAGCTTAACAGCTTCTTTTTTGTTCTTTGCATTTGCAGTCACGCCTGCTCCGGAAACATTCATGTGAACGCCGCTTGTTTTCTGATTGGGCCAGAATATATCGAGCGGGAGAGCTGGATTCTTTTTAAGCAGACGACCGAAATAATATGTGTTGACTACTGCAACATCACCAACGCCAGCTGCAACTGCTTCAAGAGCTTTGGTGTCGCTGGAGAAAGGGGCTACAGACAGATTCGCCACCCATGATTTAACAATTTTTTCAGTTTCGGCTTCACCTTTGTCGGCGATAATAGATGCTACGAGAGACTGGTTGTAAACTTTTTTAGATGTTCTGAGCAAAAGACGTTTATTCCATTTGGCCTCACCGAGCGCTTCATAGGTGCTCAGTTCCTCAGGGGAAACCTTTTCTTTATTGTATACGATTGTACGAGCTCGTACAGAAAGTCCAACCCAGCGGTTCTGGGGATCTCGAAGATGCGAAGGTACGTTCTTTTCAAGAATATCAGAATTAATCGGGGCTAGAATTCCTTCCTCTGCAGCATGCCAAAGGTTTCCGGCGTCTACTGTGATGAACAGGTCGGCGGAAGTGTTAGCTCCTTCCGCTTTGATACGCTCAAGAAGAGCTCCTGCTTTACCAGTAATGTATTTTACTTTTACTCCGGTTTCTGCAGTATATGCATCAAACAAAGGTTTGATGAGGTGTTCTTTACGTGCAGAATAAACAACTACGTCTGCAGCAAAAGCTGACGCAGACCATACTGCAACCATAATTGCGGTGATGGTAAGGGTGATAAGTTTTTTCATATTTTTCTCCGTTGTTTTATTTTTCGCTTTGTTGATGTTGAAAGTGAATTTCAATAACAAGTAAGGGTGTCATTCAGTTTTGTCAATAAAAATATACTAAAAAAGTATGAAATTATTGGAATACAAATTTAAGCTCTTGTTATTAGTAGCAGTATTCCGGAATTTCCGGATAACTGAATCTTCTTCTAGTTCTTAACTTTTAATGATGTTTTTCAAGTGTTCGCGATAGTGCGTACATCGACATCAAACAACTCTGCCATAAGTTTTTGACTAGAGCCAGAGTAACTCCTCTTCATAACGTGCTTCAATGTTGCCTTTTCCAACCTGTGCGGTGAAGATCAAGAATTCTGCGGTCTATTTCTAATTTGTAGTGATTTGGGTATATTTGATTTATAGACTGTGGATTCATAAAGAAAGAGCAATATTTGCCTTTATCAGTTTCTTATAAGCATTTGATGTATTTTTGCCTATTTTTGTTGTTTTAGTTTATCTTGCTATGTATTAATAATATACATTTTTTTCGGATCTATTTTTAAAAAACGTCAATATTTTAGTAATAAAATTATTATTTTTCTTTATAAGGGATGATTATGTTTGCCTATCATCAATGTCGATTTATCATATTCAATTGCTTTTTAATTCTTTTGATGAGTTTTCAACAAGTGCAGGCAAAGGATAAACTTGTTGTTGCAATCGACAGCAACTACGCACCTATGTCTCTACTTACACCCGCAGCTGTTCCGGCTGGTATTATGGTTGAAATGTGGAAGTTATGGAGTGATCAGACCGGCACAGAAGTTGATTTCCTGTCAGGGACTTGGGAAGAGACTTTGAATATGGTTAAGACCGGTAAGGCGGATGTTCATTCGGGATTATTTAGAAATGATCAGCGCGCCGCATGGCTGGATTTTTCAGACACTTTGCATTCAATTAAAAGTGCATTTTATCAGAGAGCGAATTCTCAGCCGTTTTCAATGGATAAATTGGATGGCATAAAGTTTGGTGTTGTCGCTGGAACCTACCAGTCTACCTATTTGCGGGACAAATTCCCTGATATTTTGATTAATGAATATGATGATCATGACTCCTTAATAACAGAACTTATTGCGGGCAAGATCGATATTATCTTCGATGAAGGTACTACTGTTTCAAGGATTTTAGCTAGGCTTGGGTGCGAAGGACTTGTCAGCCGTGTGTCAGGTTCAACCACCGCGAATACGGTGCACGCAGGGGTATTAAAAGGAAAAACAGAGTTGATTAATCGTATTAACAAAGGCTTTCGAAATATTAAACATGATAAGCTTTCGTCAATCGATAACCGTTGGATAAAAAGCCCTGAAGATCGTTTTTATCAGAAAAATAAAGCCGGGTTTGAAGTTGTACTAACCGACGAAGAAAAGTCCTATATTCAGAAAAACACTTCATTATCCCTGACCTCAACTCCAAACTGGCCTCCATTCGAAATGAAACAGGATGATGGTTCCTATGCTGGTATAGCTGCAGACTTTATTCGCGTAGCAGCAGGTAAGGTCGGACTCGATATAACTCCTGTTTTTGATACAAACTGGCAAGCTCATATGGATAAGCTGAAAACAGGAAAACTTGATGCCGCTCCTGGATTGAATGAGACTCCAAAGCGTCTTAAGGATTTTGTTTTCACTAAGCCATACATAGAATATTATTCCGCCATATTCACTACAGCGGATCGTGAGGATATCTTCTCTCCTGAAGATCTGGCTGGAAAGACGGTAGCTTTGGAAGAGGGATATGCCATTGCACGAAATCTACCCACTGATCGCCCTGATATCAAGATGTTGCTTGTTAAGAGCACGCAAGCTGCTTTGGAAGCTGTAGCAACAGGAAAGGCTGATGCGTACATTGGTAATCAGGTTGTAGCTTCTTATCTTATTAAAAAATTTACCCTGCCCAATCTAAAGCTTGTCAGCCTCTGGCGAACTGATCTTCCCGGTCAGCTACGTATTGCCGTGGATAAGGATAATCCCGTATTAAAAAATATTCTTCAAAAAGGACTTGATGCTATAACCAAAAAAGAAAGGGAAGCTATTCTTTCAACCTACCTTGATGCTACAGGTTTTCAGCAAAAAGTTTTTTCACTCACAAAAGAACAATGGGCGTGGCTGAAATCTCATCCTCAAATCAAGCTTGGAATAGATCAGCAAAGTGCTCCCTTTGAGTTCATTGATGAAAACGGCAAAATGCAGGGGATTGCGTCGGAATATATTGCATTCATTCAGGATAAGTTGAAAGTGGATATGATTCCAGTTGATGGTTTGAACTGGAATGAAGTTCTGCAATATGCCAAGGAAGGGCGTTTGGATATTCTTCCGTCGATTGCCCGGACTCCTGCCAGAGAAAAATACCTTCTTTTTACAGAGCCTTATATTGAATTTCCGGTCGTTATTTTTTCTTCTAAAGAAGCACCTTTGATAAGTAAACTGGATGACATTGTACATGGCAGGATTGCTTTAGTTGAAGGGTATGCCGCCCATGAATATATCACTTCGGATCATCCAGACTTTGAACTTGTTCTTTATCCTACTGTCCCTGATGCTGTTACTGCACTTGCTCTCGGTAAAATAGATTGGTTTATCAATGACTTGGCTACTAGTAGTTACGTTATTGAAAAGAAAGGAATAACCAATTTGAAAGTGGCTGCTGCAACTGAGTATGTTATGTCATTATCAATGGCTGTTCGTAAGGATTGTCCTGAATTACTTGAGATTGTTAACAAGGCTTTAAGTGTTCTTTCAGATGAAGAAGCAGAAGAAATCAAGGGCAAATGGCTTGCATTAAAATTTGAGCACGGCTTGGATATGTATACCGTTATGACATGGGCATTGCCCATTACTGGCGGTGGGCTCTTGATTATAGGTTTGATCGTGTTTTGGAACAGAAAGCTCGGAAGTGAAATTTCAGAAAGGAAAAAAGCGCAATCAGAACTGGCTGAAACTTTGAGCTCTCTTGATAAAAAGAATACAATGCTTGAAGGGTTGTCTACAAAGCTTGCGAAATACCTGTCTCCACAGGTGTATGATTCAATTTTTTCGGGTAATCGTGATGTTGTTTTATCCACAGAGCGTAAAAAACTTACGGTCTTTTTTTCTGATATAAAAGACTTCACTCAGACCACAGATGATATGCAGCCGGAAGACCTTACTTCCTTGCTTAACCATTATTTCACAGAGATGTCTGCCATCGCACTTGAATATGGAGCTACCATTGATAAATTTATTGGTGACGCTATGCTTATGTTCTTTGGAGATCCTGAATCAAAGGGCGTAAAAGAAGACGCTGAACTTTGTGTGCGTATGGCTATCGCAATGCAAAAAAGAATGGTTGAACTTGAAAAAGAGTGGCACAGCATGGGGTACGATAAGCCGTTTAAAATGCGAGTGGGTATCAATACTGGATATTGCAATGTTGGCAACTTCGGTTCTGAAGCACGTATGGATTATACTATTATTGGAGGTGAAGTTAACCTCGCAGCCCGTCTTGAAGGCCAAGCTGATCCGGGCGGAGTGCTTATGTCCTCAGAAACATATAGTTTAGTCAAAGACATAGTAAACGTTGAAGAGCGCAAACCGATAGAGGTTAAGGGGATTCGCCGCACTATTCAGCCTTATGCAGTCCTTTCAATCTGCGGAGAGGATGTATCCTGCTCCGATTATGGCAAAGTGATCCGTTACAAAGAACAGGGGTTTAATCTTTCCATAGATCTTAACAAGCTTTCTCCAGAGAATCGGGTTAATATTTCACAGCGTTTAAGTGAAATAGCTTTGTCTCTGAAAGAGTAAGGCTATTTCGTTGTTTAGTATTGAATATATTGTTAGATTTTATAGTTGAAAACTGCTTTTAAAAGCCCCTTCCAATCTGCCGAAGGGGCTTTTTCTTAATCCTTTGCATTAACTTTTTCATTGCCTGAACAACATTTCCAACTCGCTCCAATTCGCTCAGCAAGTCCCGGCAGCCGTGCAGTGCCTTTTCCATCTTGGGTATCCGCTGATCTTGATCGTCCAGACGGTGACTCTGTTCTTTTTCCATTCGGTTCAATGTTTCCGATAAGGTCTTCTTTAATTCGTTCATGACTTATCCTTGAGTAAAATGGCGAGACGGTTTCCGACTTTCCATATCTGTTCCGTATTCGTTCCTGACGGAAGAATTATGAATCTCCGGTGCTTTTCCTGATATGTTGATACACCCCAACTTTTGAGTTTGTTTTCTATTACTTTCTGGCGTTCTATCTTCTGGTAAATTCTGATGTCCATAAGGGAGTAGCTTCCTGCTCACAGCGGATGAATAAGAATCTTGGAAGAAATCCAGAAACAGTGTCTTTGTGTTTAAACAGAGATGGAAGCAGGGCAGGTTGAACTGTTCCGAAAATTGAAACACAGCCGTGTGGTATGTGTAGAGCGTCTTTTGTGCTGCGGGACACTTTCCAAGGGCCGCAATCGTAAGCTGAAAGCAGCCGGGTTTTATCGCCTCCGTCGCCGCCTTTATTGTCGTACCTTCCGAGATCTGCGAGCATGCCGGATAGCTCATCACGATACCAAAGTATACCACGGGGATTATTCGTTCATGTATTGGTTTTAGTATGGTATTTGAACAAGGGCTTTTGCCCAGCAAGGATTTTGATAGGATCAATTCCGCTTTCAAGCTTATCACAGGAAAAGGACCGAGTCTCACCGATGTCAACGCGGTTAACAGAACTATAACGAACGCAGAAAAAAACAAAAACCCTTGCTATTCGGTTGAATAACAAGGGTTTAGTTGATCTTATGGGATCGTATAGGACAATATGAAATTGGGGTTATGGTGGAGGCGGGGGGAATCGAACACCCTTTTTATGTGTTTTCTATAATCCCGCTTAAAGCATAACTTGCCGTAAAATATGAATTTTGTATGTAAATAGATTTCTCTAAACCCGCTTGACCGGATCAAAAAGGTGGGGCTATAGTGGGGCCATGAGAGCTAAGAAAGAACCCACGATTTACCCCGGTGTCAGATATAGATCCCACGCGACTCGTATGCATGCGGGTAAGCCTGATAGGTACTTTTTTATCAGATATAAGCTTAATGGGAAAGGGGTTGAAGAAGGCCTCGGTTGGGCCAGTGAAGGAATGAACGCTAAACGAGCATCATTAGAGCGTTCAAAATTGCGTGAGTCTCAAAGGACTGGAAGCGGTCCGCAAAGTTTGCACGAGGCCCGTGAAGATGTTCGAACTGAGCAGGAATCAGCGCGGCTTGATGTGCTTGAGCACAAGCAAGAAAATATGCTTTTTGATGAGCTGGTTCCTCAGTATTTGAAGTGGGCTGAAGCTAATAAAAAAACGTGGATATGGGATGAACGCAGGCTTAGAAATCACATACAGCCGGTTCTCGGAGTATTGAAACTTAAAGAGATATCAGCGACAGAGCTGGAAGAATTGAAATTTCAGTGTCAGAAAAAAGGACTCGCGCCGGCAACAATTAATCACTGTATAAATTTAGCCAGTAGCTTGTTTAACTTTGCCAATCGACTCGGTATTTATGAAGGCAAAAACCCTGTACGAGATATAAAAAAGATTAAGCATGACAATAAGAGAGTGCGGTTTTTAAGTCATGATGAAGCGCGGAAACTTATGAAAGAGGTTAAGTCGCGAAGTGAAGATTTCTATCATATCTCGATGGTTTCGCTGTATGCAGGGCTGCGGTTTGGCGAGATAACGGGGCTTACTTGGTCTGATATAGATTTAGAGCATAGAATCATTCATGTGCTTGATCCAAAGAGCGGATATAATCGGCAGGCTCATCTTGTAGACTTGTTATATGATTTATTCTCAATTCGGTTCCGTGAACAGGAATCGAACCCAAGTCCCAATTCTTTAATTTTCCCCGGTCGGCAGGGGCAACAAATTTTTAAAGTAAGTCACACATATAAGCGTTCTGTTGATGATCTCAAGATGAATGAAGGGATAACCGACCATAGACATAAAGTTGTATTCCATACTTTGCGGCATACGTTTGCAAGTTGGCTGGCTTTGCAGGGGACGTCTTTATATATGATTAAGGAATTGCTTGGGCATAAGACACTTGAAATGACCATGCGCTATGCCCATCTGTTGCCGGATCAGAAAAAGAGTGCAGTTGAGGAAATGGCAAGCAAGGCCGCATTATAGCATTTCCTGCGATCTGTTTTCTATCCATGCAACGAGTTCAACGGAAGGGTAAGCTATTTTTCTGCCTGATTTAAAACGCTTTGGACCTTTGCCATCTGCGTCTAGCTTCTCCATGTAGCTCCGAGTTAAAAGCCCTCCTGTTAGTGCTTCAATGGAATCGCGAGAAACGATAGCAGGTAGCTTGTCCAGCATGAATGAAAGATCTGGTGTCTTTTTAGGCATTTTATTTCTCCTCATCAATAAATGGGCAGTCTCCACCCAGTTCAACTCTTTTAAATTCTGAGACATCACAATTCTTACATTCTCGCGTCCACATTCTGTACGGCTCACGATCAGAGATTGCATTCCAATGTTCTTTATTCCAACGGTCAATAACCTCTTGGTCTATGTCGTGAAATGTAGGTTCGTCCCATTCGTGAGGGATCGGTGGTGTTTGATCTTTGCAACTGATTTTCTCAGTTGAATAATCTATTTTAATGTTGACGGTTAGAGCAAACTCTTTTCCGCATTCTGGACAGTCAACTTCTGAGCATTCGTCAGAGTCGTTAAATTCCCAGCTGTCGGAGAATTCATAGTCGCAATAAGGACATTTTATTTCGTTGGTATATTCGTGAGCCATTTTATTTTTCCTCCGCCTACGCGGATTTTCTGAGTGCATAGAGTGATTCTTCGTAAGCAAAATTTTCTAGTCACGTGCGTTTAGCTCAGACAGTTCAAAATAAATTGCAAACAGCATATTGATGACAGCCTTTTCGTTTTCTCCTCTCCAACAAGAAACAATAGATATTCCAAAGAACAAAATTGAAAAGAATTTATAGCCATTTTTACTAAATATTTTACGGATCATGACGCATCCCTCAACTCTGCCTTGAATATTCCAAGCTGACCTTTCAAAGGCTGAAACGGAAAGGGGTTTGCCTGTTCAAATATCCAGTGAATTGTTCCCGTTGTGGGTTGTGCCCACGGTGAATGGTGCAGTTGCGTACAGCCTGTTAGCACTGCGGAACCGACTATGCCGCCAGTTTGAAAAACGTGTTCATTGCCCGGTAGTCTGGCTCTAAAATCATCAAACGATGCCCCGACGTATGAAACAAGTCCTTCAGCCGCGTCTATGACGCTGGAACTGCCACACATTGCTTCCCGGTCAACCTGCTTACCTGCGTGAATAATGAAAGTTTGTCCGTAATATTTAGGACTTGCGCTCCATGACCTATTTTCAATGTCTTTAATGCCGAGGGCGATTAGGCCCGCCCACGGTTGACGTACTGATAAGGTTGGGTAGATTTTAATCATTGTTGCCGTCCCACTTGCGGGAATCTTGGATAAAATATTCTTTACTCATCGTCATTTTCCTCTGTTTCCCAAAAGGTCGGAATTTCATCGACTTCATCACCAAGGTCTGAAAAGTTTTTCTGATCCTCGTCGTAAAGACAGTATGTTCCGGCTATTTCATTCGCTACAGAGTCAAAGTCTTTTTTTACTTGGTCAGTTTCCCACGAATGGTCACCATCAAGCTCTTCAAAAAGCTTCTCAAGGCTATGGAATAAGCTGTCGCAACTGTTGCCAAGCTTGCGACGGAGGTTGTCAAAATTAACGCTCATTACGCCGCCTCCCGCATATCCGCGACAATGCCCGGACACGCGAACAGTTCTAGCAACATGCCGTATGTTGTTACTTTTCCGTTGTATTCAATCTTGGCTTCGGGAACTAAGCGCGAAGCGGACAGCTTAATAAGGCCGTAATGCTTTTTGACGATCTTTAGAGCTTCGTCTTTTGCGTATGCGGCGACGGCGAATCTGTCGGACACGTTCCACATTTTGAGGGCTGGCTTTTTGAGTGCAGTGGATTCATTCCATAAAGCTAACTTGAACGCGGTGTAATCCTGTTCAATCCTGTCACAGTGCTTTAAAATTTCGTCTTCGTCATAGTGACGTTGCAGGGCCGTGAGTGCTGCTTCTGTCCAGTTCCAACACTTGAGTTGCTTATCGCTGTAGCCTTTGGCTTTGAAATGCTGAATTACATCAGCAACAAGAAGCTGGAGAACGTCGGCAATGTGAGCGAGTTCAATGTTGCTTTTGTGAGGCCAAATTTTAACAACTTCACGGTCATATTTTGTTTGCTGAGCAATGGCGTATTGAGGCGACACTTTGAATTGCTGAGATTCGTCGCAAGCTTGATTTGTCCATTTGTGAAGCCGTTCGCCAATCTGAGCAAAAGGTTTATCTCCGTCTTTAACCCCTTGTTTTACGATAGCTTTACCGACCATGCGCGCTAGAAGTGCGGGCATGGTCCACATTGTCCAATCCTTCGCGATCATAGGTTGTACTATACGGAGCTGGACGCATACGGGTGAATGGCAACGGCTACCTGAAACAGTGTTCCCGCAGTGTGGGCAGATTCGGGGAGCCTTGCGGCATTTTTTACGTTTTGACATAGGGGTACTCCGAAAATATGGGGCGGGGTTGGTGGAAGCCCCGCCCTTTATTGAGGGGGTGTAATGCTGTTAAGCAATTACGGTTACGTTAAGCTTGCGCTCTTCATTCAGCTCTTTATTCAGGAAGTCTTTTACGGATAGGGCGGCAACCTGTTGCCATGCGCCGCCGTCGGCTTCAAATAGCAGACAAGAACTGTCTTCTTTAAGCCTGAAGGTGAACAAACGTTTCGGCTGGTCAACGTCGGGGAAAGTACAATATGGGATTAGTTCCAACGGGTTTGGAATTTCCGCGCCGTCAACGCGGCTTGCTCCGGTGTGAACTGATACAGTCTGCGTTATGCCGTCGTCCTTAATATCGGCTGATCCTTCGACTCTGACTGTTGCCAGAGTCTTAAGCAAAAGTTCCTGATGGGGATTAGGGAGAAACATAGATTGAAGCAGCGGGATAAATTTATCCTTCGCCCATGCGCGGTTGAACATGTCCGCGTAATCCGGCAAACGGGGTTCTGCTCTGATATATTCGTCACGCTGTTTAAATTCGCCGATCAGGTTGGACAGAATACGAACCTGCGTCGGGCCTTCAACTTGAACAATCAAGGTGTCAAGGTCGAGCTTATCTTTGTTGGCTTCGATATAGTCCACCAGAGAGGTCAGAGTAGAAACGTTAAGCACTACAGGGGTAGGCTCTTTGACTGAAAAAATATTTTTTGAAGTATATTTTCTGCCGCCAATTTCAAATTCTTCAACCTTTGCAAGCCCGAGAAGTTCTTTCAAAAGTTCATCGTTTACTTTAATATTATTCATTATTTATTACCACCAGCCGCACGTTTAAGCGGTGTTACATTGTCCCTTTCTTCATCTTCTTTCGCATCACCTGCCGCCGCTGACTTGTTGTCAACATTTACGCCGGGAAGCAGGGCACGGTTAGGGTCCACGTTGCCGAATTCGGACATTGTGGCGCATCCGTCTTCGTCTGTTCCGAAAGACGCGTTGCACTCAACAGGTGCTTGCGGTGCAAGCTTGCAGCTAGGCTTAAGAATGATCTTGCCTATCTCGCGTTCCTTGTCTGGCTTAAAGGAAATTTCAATAATAATTTTACGCTGAGCGGTGGCTTCGGTGTTCGGGTCTAGTACATTATCCGCCACCTGCATGAGCATATAGTCGACCATTTCAATAGCGGCACCGTTCTTAAGTGTCGCAAGTGAGAGTCCAGACATATCAATACCTCTCGTTAAATTTTAAAGTTCTGAGCCTTTGCCAAAAATCGAAGCCTTTAAGGGGGCCGGGACCAATTCCCGGCACTCCCAATCAGCAATTACGGAGAGGGCATGTCAGACCCCTTATAGACTTCGATAGTTTCGGTGCTTCTTCAAAAGAGTGAGTCTGCCCTGAGCGTCCATAGCTGATATGGGGAATCTCCTTTTGTGTAAGTGGCTCGTAGGCTATCTTTATAAGTGGCTCGTAAGCTATCTTTACAAAAGGACAGGGCTGTTTGTTTTGCTTGCCCCTGGTTCACTCTTTTAAGGAAACACCGAACATTAAACTTTCAAGAAACTGAACTTGTAAGGATTACTTACAAGTTGGATTAACACTTGATTTAAGCTGTACTTGCTCCGGCTATTTCGCGCGGAGTGTTCGGGCTTGTGTCGCTGTGTTGAATAAATTCTTGCGCAATTTGCGCTATCTGTCAATATAAAAATATAGCAATTTGCGTCAACACGCGTGGGCGGTTATTGCGGAGTGTTTAGTACAGGTTGAAAATTGGGCAAAAGAAAACCCCGCCGGAGCGGGGTAGGGAGTGTCTTTTAGGAGTGTTTATTTTTTTTGTAAATCTTTTTGCGGTCAGCTATTTTTAGTAAGTAAACAGTCAGTTCTTTATCTTCTATTGAGTAGATTATTCTGTAGTTGCCTGATCTTACTCTATAAAAGTCATTTAGTTTACCACTAAGTTTTGTATATCCTTGTGGGCGTGGATCTTCCTCTAGTCCCTCAATCGTCTCTTGAAGCTGATCCTGAATTTTAGCCGGAAATTTTTTAAATTGTCTGTAGGCTTTTTTAGTGAATTCTACTTCGTACATATTATTGAAGTTTGCATTCTGCCTTAACTTGTTTCCAGCTAACTGTTCCCTCAGTTTCGATAGATTTGAGGGCTTCCAGAGCTTCTTCAGCGTCTTCGATTTCTTCTACTATCGGGTGAGGTTCTCCCTCATTGAGTTTTGCCCATTGTTCAAGAAGATAGTCAAGGCGTTGGTCGTCTGCTTGATAGGCTCCGATGATCGCTGAGTTCAGGTGTCGGAGATTTGTCTTGTCATGCTCATATGCTTTGAAGAGATAGTCAGCACCTTCTTCAGCGTAGCCCATCCCACAAAGAGAACAACCAAAGTTGAACATGAAGAGTCCGGGGAGTCTCCTTGTTTCGGTTGCGAGTCTTATTGATTCAAGGTGATTTTTTCTCATTTTGGTTTCATTTTTTTCAATGAAACCAAGAATTCCAAGAGCACAATAAGCAATGATTGGCATAGAGTTTAACAGGTTCTGTGCTCGCTTATTGTACATAGCGATTTCGAATTCACTTAGTGCCCCTTCGGAGCAACGAACTCTCAAATCGTCAATTATGTTGTCTACTGCTGGTTCTGCTGCAGTCATTTTTATATCCTCTAGGTTGATCAAATGCTTTCGCCTTATTTAGGCATATGCATAAACTATACAAATACAGTATATGCTAATTAAGCTTAGTCAATCAATTCAAAATTTGCATTTTTCACATGACTTCAACGACGATAAGCCCGTTGTAGTAGATTTCAAATTTGCTGTATGCATATTTTAATCATTCTTATTTAAAATTCAATCTGTTTTTGAATTCTCTTAACCTGATTATTTTTAAATTACTACCAATGTTCTTATAATAGTCTCTGTGAAATTGACGAATAGGTCTACCGGACGAATATATTAATTTTAGGCAGACTTGAGGGTTTGCTGAGATGATTTAAGTTTTTGTTTTTCAATCTGCATTTTAAATCTTTCCCCAGCTCGGAACGTTAAGGTACCGAAATCAATGCCTAGCCCTACGCAAAGACGATATGTGTCTGCAATCGTAAGAGATTGGGGTTTGCCTGTGTTTTTGCGAGGGTGTCTGAACTGTCTCCATCTTGTTATAGAACTACCTGAATCACCAAAGGCCGCTCTTGCAAGTTGGCTATGGTTAAGTTCTTTTTCTTCCGCGATTAGACAGATTTCCTCAATAACAATTCTTTCAAATGTTTCTGCGTCCTTCATAGATATAAATTATAGTAAAAAGATTTTTGTCATAAGCTTAAAAATTGCGCTTGCATGATTGGCGCAATTTGCGCTAAGTTCAACTTCATGAAACGAAGTGAACCATTTCCACCACAATTGATTTCTCAACTGGAGAAAAAGCTGGGCAAAAATAATGTTGCTGAAGCTTTATCAGTGCATCCTGCGTCTTTTCGCAGAATTAAAGCTTCAAATCGTGCAGATTCGACAGTGGTTAAGCTTGCACAGCATATTGCTAACCCTGAAAAGTTTCCTTTACCGTGTGCGCCTTCTCCAAAGGAGGCCGCCTAGTGCCACCTCCACCCCAATTAATATGCAATGAAGATTGCCCACTTTACCCGTTGAAACATTCACATTCACCGCCGCTTTCTTGCGTCGATTGCAATTGCCAAGAACGCCAGCCGAATAAGTGCGACGACAACGGCGCTCGTTCATCACGATGAACTGCATAAATAATACAACGCTTTCTCAGCTTAAGCACTGGGAAAGGAAACTGATAATTATCAATTAAAATTCACAGGAGGGCAGTATGGCTCATAATTCCGACCCTGAGAAAATTCCGACTACGTCTCACGGTTTCTTCACTGACTGTATCGGTCTTTTGACAGCTAAAGGATTAGCTGAAGCTCTCGGAATCAGCATTACAACTGCATACCGTCAAGCGGAAGATCCAGATTTAACAGCTGAACCTGTCCGTAACTATTTGGATAAAATCAAGGCCGTTTTTCGTCGGCTTGAGAATATCGGACGTGTAGATCTTGCTGTTTCAGGGCTTCAATTTTTAGCGGATTCAATTGGTATGCGTGTTATTCCGAAAAGTTCGCCGGTTCCGGACAAAGATTCACTAGAAGCGGAACTGTTGGACGATCTGCCGCATCTTGCAGCTGTTCATACCGCGATTATGGAGAAAAAGCCGCTTGAGGAAGTTGAAAGACTTGCCTTTATAGCTATTCGGGAAATTGAAGAGGATGTCGTTAAATATAAAGGGGAGCTTGCAAAATGAAAAAACAAATACCTTCACCTGAACCTTGCCCAAAGTGCGGCGGGTATGGCGTAAAATTCAGCTACATAGGCCATTTTAAGGCCGTTTGCGATACGTGCGGACATTCTTCGGCTCTTGAAGAGTCAAAGCCGTTAGCAATGGAAAGCTGGAACCGTGAATCAAAAGCCGGAAAGTAAAATTTGTGAAGGGCGTGACTGCTCAAATGTCCTTTACCGTATTCATCCGGCAACGGGAGAATATCGAAGTGATGAGCGTTGGAAAGCTTTACGATTCTGTTGTGCGGGTTGTTTTAACGGCAAGGCGCGTAAAGAGCAGCTAGAAGCAAAGAAAAAAGCCCTAAGATTTTGACCATCAGGGCTTTTAAATAAAACCGCATATAAAATGCGACTTAAGGAGCAATGATTATGATTATACTTTGCCCGAAAGTCAAGGAGAAAGGCGAATTATGATTCGTGGATATATAAAGTTTTGGCGGAAGATTGAAGACAGTGTTTCATGGTCTCGTGGTATTGAATACCGCGGTTTAATGTCTTCTATTTTAATTCGTACCAGTCGGAAAAAAACAGCATTTAGAGGAACCGAAATTCAACCCGGTCAATTCGCGGCTGTTCTTTCTAACTGGTGTGATGAGCTTAACCTTGAACGCACAAAGCTTAAACGAATGCTCAAGGTTTTAAGTGAAGACAGCTTTATAAGTGTTGAAAATGTGCACAACCGTTTTATGTTGGTAAGTGTCTTAAATTGGGCAACTTATCAAGAAAACAGGGAAGGTATATGCCCAACCAATGCACAACCGATACCCGACCACCGCCCAACTGATACCCAACCAATGCACAACCGATGCACGACCGACGACCCCACCAATGCACAACCACCGCACAATGACCGCCCAATAGAACAAGAAATAAAGAATATAAGAATTAAGAAAAAGACAGAAGAGAGTACGTCACCTTCCGGCGACGGTTCGTCCGCTGATGTTCTTCTCGTAGCCGAAAGTAATAAGCCTAAAGGCATACCGAATTGCCCGTATGACTCGATTGTCGAGGTGTATAACCGCATTTTGCCGCAACTCCCGCAAGTGAAGATGGTCACGGAGAAGCGCAAAAAGGTTTTAAATGCCGCTTGGCGGGGCCATGAAGCTCGGCAAAGTGTCGAGTGGTGGGAAGCTTATTTCAAACTTGTCCTCAGTTGTCCTTTTTTGCTTGGAAAGAAAAAAGACTGGAAAGCTAATTTTGATTGGCTCCTTTCACCGGGCAATATGGTCAAAGTTTTGGAAGGACATTTTCGTGAAGAGGCACAACCGCCAGCAACTTACGACGGGACGAATCAGCCCGCTAATGGCGACGCACCGTCTTACAACGGCATGAAAATTAACAGCGTCGCACAAGGTATGGCGGTGGAAAATGACGCATTAGCGCGGCAAATGATTGTTAACAGAGAGGGAGCGGAAAATGGAAACACCCCTGCAATTAGAACAAGTTAGAGACGAATTAATAGCCATGAAGATTGCTTATCCTCATTGCGGATTTACAGGGACAACGATCATGGCCATAGCTCCGCTTTATCTGCGGGATTTTGAGACAGAAGGCATGTCAGCAAAGGATTTTTTTGAAGCCTGTTCGCTTGCCAGACGAAATAACAAAATGTTTCCGACGGTGGGCGATATCGTCAAGGCTCATCGCGAATTGATGGCAGGGGCGCGGGTTCCGCGTAATAGGCCGTCGTTGCCACCGCCGCCGATTACTGATGAGCAGGTAGCAAAAGCAAAGGCGAATATTAAACGCATTATGGACATGGTGAAAAACGTAAAGCGAGTTCCAAAGTGTCGGACTTATGCGACCCGGTAGGTGATGCCGTCGCTCGAGTCTTTCGGGCTGGTGGTGATTTTGTAGATATGATTTTAGCCGCAAAGGAGGCGGAAAAGATGCAGAATAATAGCTTAGATTCAATGTGCACAACATGGCGGCACGATTTCGGGCTTTTAAGCGAAGACATGAAGAACAATGTCAGGAACGAACTTAAACAGCTTCATGCCCACCATGTCGAACCTTTGAACCGTAAAACGGAGTTGTTAGCAAAGGCTAATCGGTACGGTAGTGCTGCTTTCAGGCTTCACAAGTGGTGTTTTGGTCGGATGTTCACAGGAATAGACCATGCCACTGCAACAGCCAGCTTGGGAACTATCTATTATAACCATTTGGGTCATGCTCACAAAATTGCTGGTATGGCTGGAAAATTTTACAAGGAGGCCATGCGAAATGGGAATTAATAAAGAACAACTTTCAGATTTGATTAAACGAGTATTAACCGAAGCGGGGCTTTATTCTCCCTCGGCTCGGGAGTTATTGCTTTTGACAGCCGCGCAAGAATCGCTCGGTGGCACTTATTTGCGCCAGCTCGGAAAAGGGCCGGCACTTGGAATATTCCAAATGGAGCCCGCCACGCATGACGATATCTGGTCAAACTTTCTCGCATATCGTGAACCCTTGGGTGAAAGAATTCTTGAAGTTGCCGGAATGGGTAACGGGCCGGATGAAAAGGCGCTGGAATATAATATTGCTTATGCAATCCTTATGGCCCGTGTTCACTATCTCCGAGTCAAGTCTCGATTGCCTGATGGTGATGATATTAAGAGACTCGCTGAATATTGGAAGGATTATTTCAACACACCGCTAGGTGCGGGTACTGTTGAAGAAGCCATTCACAATTACAAGCGTTACTGTGAGGATGTTTAAATGCTAGGCGGAATCAAAGAAGTATACTCCGGCCTTGATGAAATAGCCGCATTCCTAAGACTCTCAACGGTCGTTTTGTCCCGGTATATAAATAACGGACAGGTGAAGATTAAGAAGCTTGGCGGAGCATATACCGCTCATCGTGAACAGCTTTTGAAGATCATTGAAAACGGTGTTGAAGAAGTTAAAGTGAAAGTTGAAGAAACAAAAGGAGAAGAGGGCTAACACTCTCTTTTTTTGTGAAAAATCTAGAAACGTGTGCTTTTAGTGCCGCGAATGCAAACTAATTACAAAACTATACATTCACTAGAACAACTTACACGAAAGGGCGTTAATTTCCGCTAAAAGGACATAAAAGCAAGTGAAGGTTAAAAATGAAGGGTTGCCGCCCACTTAAATCTCAAGAACTGGGAACAGCCTTGCAAAGTTTCCAAGGCTACTACGCAAAGCGCAACGCCGCTCTTCTCGCCCTCGGAGCCAAGAGCGGCTTCCGCATTTTCGAAATCCTGTCAATTCAGGTCAAAGACGTTGTTCATCAGCGTAAAATTATGCAAGACGTGTCGGTTCAGCGAAAGCATATGAAGCGCAAAATTGAAGGCCGCACGGTATTTTTAAACGAGCTGGCGCAATATGCTCTTGTCGAGTGTGTTTCGGAGCTGAAGAGTAGAGGCCATATTTCGCCGGAAACGTATGTTTTCAAATCCCGCAAAGGAACCAATCAGGCTATTTCAGTGCCGCAAGCATGGCGGGTGCTAAATCAAGTTTTCAAAAGGCTAGGATTTCAAGGCAAGCTCGGAACGCATTGTATGCGAAAAACTTTCGTTCAGGATGTTTATGACCGGCTAATCGAAATGCGTGAAGACGATCACAGCATAGACCCGCTTCCGATGCTCCAGATGGCGACAGGACACAAAACCTATGATGCTTTGCTTAAATACCTGTCATTCAGAAACAAGCCCGTTAGGGACGCAATTAGAAACATATGAGGATATGAGAATGGGATTAGAAAAATTACACTCAGTAAAAGAAGTTGCAGAGGCGTGGGGCTATTCCGAAAAGGTCATTCGCCAGCTTATCAAAGTTGGTCAGCTCAAGGCCGTGAAAGTAGGGAAGGGGTACAGGATCAAGGATAGTGATGTTAAGGCGTGTCTGGAGCTTGCCGTTGTGGATGGGGTTCATGATGAGGAAGTTTAGGAAATCCCAACCAATATAGGTAAATTGGTTGGGAAAAATTGTTATTCTAGGTCTTTAGCTAATATAAAGCCAAATTCAAACGGGTGATAAGTAAGAAGTTCAATATATTCTTCCCCATCTAACCCTATAGTTTTGCAATGTTGATTCCCTCGAAAATCTTCTTCAACAATTTTCTTGGGTGAAACATTTATTGATTCGGCCCTTTCATAAATGTGAGTTCCTTTAGGGATAATCTTGTGATGGAATTGATGGTAAGAAGATTTTAACTTTTCGTTGTAACGTTGCTTTGCCATTAAGATCGCAACTGTTGATTGCAGTATGTATTCTGAATTTTTTTTAATATTCTCATCGTATTTTAAACTATATATGTTTTTTACAATCCACTCTTCGTTATGGTTTAAGTAAACAGGTGGGGTCATTCTGAGGACATTCCAAAAAGTTATATGGTCAACACCGCTTTTAGTCATTTCATTGTCTACATGGTTGGTGTCTAGGCATATATAATCTGTAGGTGCTTTAACGTGCTCTTTTATATAGTCTGGAGTCTTTGCATAAGATGGGGCAAAAGAGAAAGAACTCATTAATTTCATGTGTTTTGTTATAGTTCTAAATTGTGAAATATCGTATGCTCTTTCTATTTCAATATGTATTGCTTTTCTACACGCTACCAATGTGTTGAAATAATTTTCTTCCTCGTATGAGGAGTATGCTTCATCTATAAAATTTTTTATTGTTTGGTTTGTAAGGTTGCGCCCCTCATTCATTATCCAAAAATCAACGCCCAAATGATCTAAAGCAACGTCGGAAAGAAAGCTTGAGATGGCAGGAATTAAATTATTAATGGCGGTTTTATTTGGTATAATTGCACTGTGTTTAGCACTAACTCTCATTTTATTAAGGTCGTTTAAATGAGTACGATATGGCAACTTTTTTGGGTCTATTTTTTTGTTGATTTTTTCAATGTATTTATGAAAAGCATCTTTGTCAGCAATATCAATATTTATATGGTCGCAGAGCGCGAGCAAAAGTGATTCTACCGCGTCTTGAAGAACAATAATACCAATGCAATTTAAAAAGTCGTTTTCTCTTTTGATATTTATTACAGCATCATCATACTGATGTTTAGCCAAACAAATTTTACTTAGAACTGTTTCATTCATTGGATTGCTCATTTTATGGTGTTTAACCCGGTCAGTTTTGAATAACTGACCGGGTTTGTTTTTAGCCGGTTAAAAACAAATCATATAATTCATAATTAAGCCATTTAATTATTAAGTCCCATGCGCGCGGCATAATCCAGAGCCGCACGAGTCATAAACTTTGAACGGTTATCCTTATCTACATCTGACTTCTCAACGGCCTTATCAATCTTAGCCAACTTCCATGCCGGAATGGTGAGATTAGCTTTAACGGCTGTTTCATCCAGGAACGAAGTATCAATATCGACAAATACTATTGCTCCGTCATTTGCGTACTCGTGTTCCAAAGCTTCAGCCAGCGTGGATGCTTTGCCGGGAAACTCGGACGAATCACGCCCATGCATCCACGTTTCTACAGCATCCTGCATTCCATCCATAAGGTCTTCAGGATCATCGCCAGAGGTTATACAACCGGGTAGATCAAGGAAGCCCGCGCTGTAACTGCCTGACGGCTCCTTCACTACTACTATAGGTAACTTCATATATATACTCCCTTTGAAGGGGCTTGCGCCCCCTCTGTTCGGGTTGGTTATTTAAGTTTCAATTTGGTCTGCTTCTCTTGTTCTCGGAGAAGCCAGCCTTCGATATCTTTGTTTCCTTTTTTTACTTGTGTTTCCCTCCCGTCCGGATGTTCGAACTTCCGGTGTTTTGAATTGTGTCCTTTGTTTGTTTCAATGAAGCCGTTCTGTTTCAACAATCTGATTAATTCCCTCGTCTTCATGAATATAGTTATACGCATTAGGCGTATTAATGTCAACAATAAAATGCGCATTATACGTATCTTTTTTTTAATAAATTGATATGAGAAAAATCAACCAAAATTCCCACAACAATTGCAAACGTATATCAAAGGGGGGGTAAACGTATGCTTAAAGTGGGTACATTTTAGGTTGTCACAGGCGTATAATTAAATCTCTTTATCGCACTAATTAATATTTACCGAATAAGGACCGAGGAATGGAAGCCATACGCCATCAGTTAAACGCACTGCACGTTTACTGCCTCCTTAAGAAGGCGGGATGCCCTGATAAAGCATCTCGCTTTCTTTCGTCTTGTTGGGAGAAGCTTGCACACCCTTTTCTTTATAGGGAGAAAAAATGACTAATGCTGAATTAGCTGTATACGCTGCCGCTGCTTCTGGTGCTTGCGCGGTACTAACCGCAATCTTTCCAGAACCGGAAAATCCTAAAGGGAAAAAAATCTGGCAGGTGATGAATTATGTTGGCGGTAATTTTCGCCACGCTAAAAATCTCGGAAAAATCGAGAAGGATAAGAAATGATGCGTAAGAAATTAACGATCCCCTTATTGTTGTTGATGCTTGTTGCCGTGACTGCCTCCGGCTGTGCCGTCGGTAACATCATGGATATGCAGCCTGTTGATCAGGCCACGTCTGCCGCTGACAAACTGATGGACACATATATAGACGTTTATGACACATACAACCAAATGAAAGCCAACATCCCCGCTGAATATGCTGAGACTAAGAAAGACTTTGTTGACGCCATGAACCTTGCACACCCTGCAATCAGTTTAGCTGTTGAAGCTGCTATCGGCTGGAAAGAGGCGGTTGAGACTGCGGAGAGTGTAGATCCTAAACATAAGGCTGATGCGGATCTTGCTGTCTCGGTTGCCAAGGCTAAGTACGATGTGAAGCAGTCGTCTGCTAGTAAGTGCTTGAATAAAGCGTTGGCTCTGTGGGTACAGATTAAAGGGGAGCAGTAGTCATGGATATGAACTTTAGTGCTTTTGATAATGTTGAAGTGACAGATGAAACAGCCGCAGAGGTTGCCGGAATTGTGACCGCTATTGCAACCGTTGCATTGGCGGGTACAGGCTTTGGTGCGGCTGCTCCGTTAATAGGTCTAGGCGTAAAGCTTGGTATGAAACTCTGCGATGGTAATTATGATTGTCCCGAACTTCCTGCATTGAAAGCAAAGCTTGCGGCGTTTGATGCTCTTCCTCCTTTGACAACTTAAAGCGGGAGTTAGGGCGTGGCACCTGATCCTCAAGACTCGCACGAACTGCTGATCCGCATAGATGAGCGAGTGAAGTCTATTCAAGAAAATATCTATGAGATTAATTGTGACCGCCGGTGTCATACTCACGCTGAAAAATTCAAAACTATTGAGCGTTTTATTTGGGGAATGGCTGCTGTTGTCGGTGGGCTTGCAACAAGAGCTCTTTACGAGGTTTTTAAGTAATGCCGCCACTGCCACCGACACCTTGCAAGTTCACTGGATGCCCCGGCTTAAGTCGTGACGGTTCCGGCTGGTGTCTCAAGCATAAAGCGCACGGTGAAACGAAGAAGCGCAAAGCTCAAAAGAAATATCAGAAACGGCGCGGAAGTTCATCAAGTCGTGGTTATGGGGCTGAATGGCGAAGGATTCGTAAGGCAAAGCTTACACTAAATCCACTCTGTGAAGAATGTGCTCAAAATGGGTGCGTAAGCCGTGCAACAACCGTTCATCATCGTGACCACGATCCGCATAACAACGAGGATTCAAACCTCATGAGTATGTGCAGAGAGTGCCACGAAATAGCACATGGAAGGAAGCGTAAGTAGGGGGGCGGGGTAAAAAGTCTAGAGGTCTAGCCCCCTTAGACCGTTGTGGTAGTTAAACTTTTACGCCGTCAAATTAGAGGAGGGGGGTCAAGGAGGGCCGGAAAGCGGTTTTTCTCACCTCTAAAAAGGGAAAACACATGAATATACATAAGAAAATTTCGAGGGTTTAGAGTGGCTCCTCGAGGTAAAAAACCGAAGCCGACGTCTTTGAAACTCCTTCAAGGAACAAATCGTCCAGATCGGGAAAACAAGAATGAACCGAAGCCGGATTTATCAATTCCGACACCGGGCAATCATCTTTTAGCAGAAGCTCTCATGGAATGGGGCCGGATGTCGCGAGAGCTTCATAAGCTCGGTTTGCTCACTGAATTAGATCGCCCGGCACTCGAAGCATATTGTCAGAATTATGGTCGATGGATCGAAATTGAACGAGAGATGCAAAAACCTGATTTCAAATATGTAATTCTTACAGCGAAAGGAAATGCGATTCAAAATCCCTTAGTGGGAATGGCGAATACAGCACAAGTTTTGATGCACAAATTTCTAACTGAATTCGGAATGACTCCAAGCTCACGGACACGCATCAGCGCACCAAAAACTAAAGACGATACAAACCCTTTTGCAAACTTTGGATAGATAATGTCACGGCAGAAGTACCCACATGTAAACACCGCTAATAAGTATGCACGGGATATAGTCTCGGGTAAAATTCCTGCGTGTGAATTTGTGAGGCTTGCTTGCCAACGTCATTTGAATGATTTGAAGCGTGAAAAGCAAAAGAATTATCCGTATAAATTTGATCGTGCTGCCGGTGAAAAAATTTGTGTATTTGCTGAACTACTTCCGCACGTAAAAGGTAAGTGGGCTGGTCAAAACATTCAATTACAGCCTTGGCAGTGTTTTATTCTTGCGGCTTTGTTTGGCTGGTTGAAAAAATCTGATGGATTACGCCGCTTCATAGAATTTTACGACGAAGTTCCTCGCAAAAACGGAAAATCGATTATCGGCGCGGTTATTTCTTTATATATGTTTTGTGCCGATGGTGAACCCGGTGCAGAAGTTTATTCCGGTGCAACAACTGAAAAACAAGCATGGGAAGTCTTTAGACCGGCTAAGCTTATGGTTGAAAGGACTCCTGCCCTTCGTGAGCATTACGGAATAGAAGTCTGTGCAAAAAATTTACATTCTATTGAAACAGGAAGCCGTTTTGAACCTCTCATAGGAAAGCCTGGTGACGGTTCAAGTCCGCATTGTTCAATTGTTGATGAATATCACGAGCATAAAACGTCTGAATTTCACGACACAATGAAAACGGGACAAGGGGCACGGACTCAACCACTGCTCGGTGTTATAACAACTGGTGGTTCAAATCTTCAATGCCCTTGTTATGACAAACGCAATGAAGCCATAAAAGTCCTACGTGGCGAAATAGAAAACGATGAACTTTTCGCCATTATTTATACTATCGATGATTCTGATGATTGGGAAGATTTTGACAATTGGATCAAAGCAAATCCTAATTATGGAGTCAGTGTTTTTAAAGAGTTTCTAGCTAGACAGCATAGAGACGCACTTCAAATAGCCTCAAAGCAAAATATTCTACGTTGTAAGCATCTAAATCAATGGATGAATGCTGATATTGCATGGATGAATATGGCAGAATTGAGGAAATGTGCTGATACTAGTCTTGAGATAAGCCAAGTCAGTCACTTGCCTTGCTATGTCGGACTTGACCTTGCCAGTAAAATTGACATTGCAGGTATGGTTTTTGCTTTTGTTGATGGCAAAGATATTTATGCTTTCTGGAAAAATTACCTGCCGAAAAGAACAATCGATCTTCCTGAAAACCGACATTATCAAACATGGCGATATGAAGAGCGTGTAATTGAAACAGGTCAGTCCGTAACTGATTATGCTTTAATTGAAGCTGATCTTCTCGAAGCCGCTGCAATCTATAATATTGAAGCCATTGCTTACGACCCATTTCAAGCAACTCAGTTTTTCACTCGTATGGATGCTGAAGGGCTTCCTATGGTTGAAGTCCGGAACACAGTTTTAAGTTTATCGGAACCAATGAAAGAGCTTGAGGCTCGTATTATGTCGGGACAATTTCACTATGATGGTGATCCGGTAGCAACATGGTTCTTTTCCAATGTCGTGGCTCACACAGACAAGAAAGATAATATTTTTCCACATAAAGAATTTGCACAAAATAAAATTGACGGAGCTGTGTCCCTCATCATGGCCATGAACCGTATTCTTGTTGGTCCTGAAGAAGGAACCGACGAAACCCCCGGTGTTTTTGACTGGGAATCTATAAACGAGAGTTAAATGAAGTTCTTCAGTCGCGCAAAAAAGGTTCAACCAGACCACCGTAATACTCGACGTAAGTATTTTTCGACCCCTCGTCGTGCTTATCGGGTGAAAAATTCATCTGGAAGAACTTTAACCGAAGATCAGGCTATTGATTACTTCGCTCGAAGCCTCGGTTTTCCGACTGCTACCGGCAATATGGTCAGTCGTGAAACTGCAATGCGAGTCAGCACCGTTTATCGGTGTGTCGGCTTAATAGCTGGAACGATTGCAAGTTTACCGTGTCAGGTATTTAGACAGTTTGCAGATGACAAAAAGGAGCTGGCTCTCAAGCATCCGGCTTATAAATTGTTGAATTCTGAACCTTCGCCCATGCTTACAGCTAACACTTTTTGGAAAAGCTTCATTTGGTATGCGCTGATGGGCGGAAACGGCTATTCACTCATTGGAAGAAATTCATCTATTCCAACAAGCATTAACCTGTTGCCTGATACCTGCGTAAATCCCAGATTTTCAGATGACTATTCAAGGATTTTGTACTCAATAAATCAGCAGGGCAAAAACTCGCTCGTGTATGATCAGGATGATGTAATTCATTACCCCTTTATCGGTTTTGACGGTTTGAAGGGGCGCTCACCGCTTGAATGTGCTCGGGAATCTGTAGGTATTGCTCAAGCTGGAGAAGAATACAACGGACTTTATTTTAAGCAAGGAGTCGGTAGCAACGTTGGTATCGAATACCCGTCAAAATTTGATGGAGAACAAGCTAAATTTCTTCGCGATACTGTAGAAAAGCAGATGGCAGGCATGAGCAATATGCATATGCCGCTGGTCACAATGGGCGGTGGTAAGATTGTGAAGCTTGCACTTAGTGCTGAAGACTCCCAGTTGATTGAATCACGCATGTTTCAGGTTGAAGATATTTGCCGCTTTTTTGGTGTTCCGCCTCACATGGTAGGACACACCACCAAAACAACAAGTTGGGGAAAAGGCATTGAAGAGCAGTCCCTCGGTTTCGTTAAATTTACTCTCCGCGACATTTTAAAAGGGCTAGAACAGGAAGTTAACCGCAAAATTATTCGTTCAAATGAATATTACTGCAAATTCAATCTTGATGCTCTTTTACGTGCGGATTCTCAAGGTCGAGCCAATTTCTATAAGGCCGCTCTCGGCGGTAATCAATTGCCCGGTTATATGACCGTGAATGAAGTCCGGAAGCTTGAAAATCTTTCACCGATTGAAGGTGGTGGTGATTTGTATATTCCTGTTGCTGGAGCTTCAGGAGAACCGGAAGAAGAACTAGACCCCTCCGATCCACGTCGGTGGGCGGAGCCTGAAAAATGAAAAAAATGAAAATTAAGGATTTGATGAATGATGCCCGCAAGCAAGCCATGGCTAGAATTGAAGCCGGGCAGGAAATGCGGAAAAGTCCCAAGGCTCAAGTGGAAGGAGATGTAGCCCATCTCTATATCTATGATGTCATAGATACTTGGTGGGGTGTCGATCCTAAAGAATTTATTGATGAGTTGAACGCTATTGAAGCCGGAACTATTCATCTTCACATTAATTCACCAGGTGGATCAGTTTTCGATGCCCGTACAATTCAAACCGCACTTGCTGAGCATCCCGCAAAAGTTATCACTCATATTGATGGTCTTGCCGCAAGTGCCGTCACATATATCGCGATAACTCAAGATGAAGTCCACATGGCAGAAGGCGCGCTTTTTATGATTCACAATGCATGGACTTTCGCATGGGGAAATGCAGAAGAATTAAAGAAATCCGCCGCGCTCCTTGAGAAAATAGATACCACCATTGTTACTGACTACAAGAATAAAACTGGTTCCGAAGAGAAGAAAATCCGCGAATGGATGAAAGCTGAAACATGGTTTTCCGCTGCGGAAGCTTTAGAAGAAGGGTTCATTGATACAATCTTTTCCCCTGCCTCGCAGAGCAAAGAAAACACTACTGAGGATTCAGAGGAACCAGAAGAAAACACAGATAAGGCAACTAATGTAACTGATGCCGGCAATCTGAAAAATAAATTTGATACAGCCGCCCGACTGCGTGAAGTCGAGCTTTTAGCAATGAGAGCATAGCGGAGTCCCGCAGCTCATAACAAAAAAATGGAGGATTGAACTATGTTGTCAATTCAGGCTCTGCGTGAAAAGCGGGATAAAAAGGCCGCTGAAGCTCGTAAATTGGTAGATGAAAACCCCGGTGACAAGTGGACAGATGATACTGAGAAACAATTCACTGCTTTCAAGGATAACATTGCAATTCTTGATGCTGAAATTTCCCGTCATGAAGATTTGCTCAATATTGGCGGACCTCAGAGTGATGATACCCCTGAAAGTGTTGCAGCTAGAGCTGCGGGTGCTAACATCGAAGTAAAGCCTAAAGCTGTTTATAAAAATCTTGGTGAACAGTTGATGGATGTTCGAGCTATGACTCTTGATAACGGTGATGCTCCTAAAGCTCGTGAACGTTTTAATAAAGTTGTTAATGCTGCCGGATCTGCCGCCACTGGAATTGATTCAGAAGGCGGGTATCTTGTTGAAACAGACCATTCAACAGATATCCTTTCAACGGCTATTGAAACTGGTATTTTTTCTTCCCGTTGTGATCGTCAACCTATTTCGGCTAACGCTGATGGTTTTGCTTATATGGCTGAAAAAGACCGTGATCGCTCTTCTGGGGGATTGCAGGTGTACCGTAAGGGTGAACGCGAAGTAATGAAAGATAGCGGTAAGCTAAAACTTGAAGAGCGTGAAATTCGAGTTGAAGACATGTATGGGCTGATTTTTGTTACTAACCGTATGTTGCGTGATGCTCCAGCCCTTGCAGCGTATACAAGAAGAAATCTGCGTAAGCAATTTGCTGTAAAATTGGACACTGAAATTTGGGACGGAACCGGGGCGGGGCAGTGCCTTGGTATTATGAATTCCGACTTGCCTATTAAGGTCTCAAAAGAAGCTGGACAGGCTGCAAATACAATTGTTGCTAAGAACCTTGCTAAAATGCTGTCACGTTTCCATGGCAATATTCAAAATTCAGCATGGTTTACCAATAACGATGTTCTTCCGGAACTCATCACTTTGACTCTTGGTGATAAGCCTGTTTATCTTCCCGGCGGTAATATTGCCGGTGCTCCTTTCGGGACTCTTTTCGGACGGCCAGTTATCCTTAATGAGTATAGTGAATCTCTTGGAACTTGTGGTGATATCTCGTTGTGTGATTTTGGCGAATACATGTTGATTGAAAAGGGTGGAACCGAAGAAGAAGAATCCATTCATGTTAAATTCCTTGAAGATGAAACAGCTTTCCGTTTCCTTGCCCGTAATAACGGCGCGCCTATTCATGACCAGCCCATAACCCCGCGCAAGGGAACTAATACACTCAGCCCCTTCGTAATGCTCGAAGATCGCGAATAAGGAGAAATCACTTATGCATACTTATTCTGAAAACGTTCATACAGTGGTCGGTATTCCTCCAAAAGCTAACGGTGCGGAGCTAACCGGGGACTTGGTTTCCCTGAAAAATTGCAATCACATTGCAGTGGTTTGTACTGTTACTCAGGGCAATGCCGCCGAAATGGTCTTTTCTCTCGAACAGGCAAAATCTGTTGATGGAACTGATGCAAAGGCTCTGACCAAAGCTGTTCCTATTTTCGCAAATCCAGATGTTCTTGCTTCTGATTCGCTTGAGCGTTTGGAAGCTGATGCTGTAGATTATCATTCCGGAGCAACCTTGGCCGGAAAGCATGTTGTTTTTGAGGTCAATCCTACTGATCTTGATATCAACGACGGTTTTACCTGTTTGCGCGTCAAGGCCGCAGCATCCAATGCGGCAAACATCGTATCTGTAAACTATGTGGCAACTGGCCTGAGATATTCCGGCAAGTCCATGATTACAGATTAGGGCGGGAGCAATGATGAAAGTAAAGCTCAAAAAAAGGTGGGGATCTCACCTTGCTAATTCAATTGTTTCGGTTTCAGAAGAGCGCGCTGAGTTCCTTGAAAAGAACGGAATCGGGAAGATTACTGATAAACCTAAAGAAGTCTCCATTTCCGACTCAGAATCTGATTCTGAAACCGAAGACAAGTCCGATCCCGAAGACAAAGCCGACAAGAAAGCAAAGAAAAACGGCAAATAGATTAAAACTCCGGCTCTGCCCTAAAAAAGCAGGGCCGGAATAAAAGGTAACAGGACACCATGTCACTTAAGTTAATAGCACGATCCGATACGGAGCAGGTTACTCTCGAAGAAGCAAAAAAGCATCTTCGGCTTTCGCCTGACTTTGTGGATCATGATGATAAAATCAAACTCATCATTTCAGCCGCGAGAGCACAGGGCGAAGCTCATACTCATCGGGTATGGAATAAGGCGCAATTTGAATTGCGTTGTCATGGGTTCCCCAGTCGTGACGGAGTGCTGGAATTGCCTTTGCCTCCGCTTTGTTCTGTTGAATCGGTAAAATATATCGATAACAAAGGCGTTGAAACTGTCTTGCCTGTTGAAAGCTACCAAGTAGATGTTGATTCGATGGTCGGTTCAATTTATCCGGCTTTTGAACAGACATGGCCCGAAGTACGCGCGGAACGTTTCGCGGTTCGTGTTGCATTCACTGCCGGCTATGAAAATTTTCCACCAGCTCTTCAGCAATGGATGCTTGTTCGAATCGCCGATTATTACGCAAATCCTGAAAGCGTGATTGTTGATACGCAATCAATCAATAAAGTCGATATTTCAGACGTAATAGATGGGCTTTTAGATCCGTTCATTATCCCGGTGGTGGCCTAATGAAGCTCGGCGATATGACTCATAAAATTTCGATTCAGAAAAAAGGAAGCGTTCCTGATGGCATAGGCGGGGAAGAATCCGATTGGGTAGATCATGCTTCGGTTTGGGGTAAGGCTATTCCTCTTTCCAGCCGGGAGTTTTTTCAGCAGCAAAAAGAACAAGCCGAATCTATTCTTGAATTTAGGTTCAGAGTTTGTGAAGTCCCAGTTGTGAAACTTTCGATGCAGATCGTTTATAACAGCGAAGAATACGACATTTTAAGCGCCGATCCTGTTGATAATATGCAAACTTGGTTAGTTCGCGGGAAAGTGACGAAATAAAATTTCGGAAGGCTTCTCGAAAGCCTTTAAGAAAGGTTGCCGGAAGGCTTAAGCAAAGGGTTTAAGGTTCCTACCCGAAAGGGTTAGGGGAAGTCTTTGAAAATGAAATAGTGAGTTTGTGAGATTGCCGCGCTCCTCAGTTTATTGAGGAGCGCGGGATTTGATTTATTAGTTTTTTGCTACCATTTTAAGAATTGCCGCAGACTTTCCTGTTTTCTTTGGTTTGAGGCTCATTTCAACAGCTTCAAGACCTGCAAGGCCATTAAGCATAGTGTCACGAACATGTTCTACAATAAATGCTTCGCCATACTGGTCACGTTTTTCAAACAATTCTTGCAAAGTTGTTAAAATACAACAAGCATCCTGCATTTTGTCTGTGTGAATGGAGAAATCAGTTTTATCCACAATTCACCTCTTTTGCTAAGAGAAGTTGTTCCGCTTCAATAACAGCATCATATGCAAAAAATAGAGCTTCACGGTCTCCCTTATTTGCACTGTATAAACCTCTCAAAAGCGCAAGTTTGGCAGCTTGAAAGCATCCTTGAACACAACAACTTTGACTTGCGGACATAGAGGCAAGAGCTTCAAGTACTGCATCTTTTCTTGTGAGTGGTGCGGAGGCTATCTCCTCGTGTTTTTCAGATACACCACAAAGTCTAGTCTGTTCTTCTACATATTGAATTGCATAGGTGAGATGTTCGAGTGGAATATCTTTAATACTGTCCACCTGCATAAATTCGTTTAATTCGGACCATGCCGCACGAAAATGGGAACTCGTAACGTTTTGGTGCTTCGTGCGCACCCATCTGTCTACGAGTTCACGTAAGTTTCGACGATCGTTAGAGGTTGAATCCGTCAAACTCTGCTTTTCGGCTTTCTGCTCGGCTTGGTAGGAACCTGTTTTGCGGATAGAAGGAAGAACTTCCGAAGTTACCCACTTTTTGAATTTTTTAGCTTCGGGTTTGCGGGAACGCAGGATTAAGGAGTAGAGGCCGGATTCGTTGATGATGGTGGCTTTGCTTCCACCATTTCCACTCGGATTACTAATCAGAGTG
The DNA here is from genome assembly GCF_016342405.1 of Maridesulfovibrio ferrireducens. Taxonomy (NCBI): domain Bacteria; kingdom Pseudomonadati; phylum Thermodesulfobacteriota; class Desulfovibrionia; order Desulfovibrionales; family Desulfovibrionaceae; genus Maridesulfovibrio; species Maridesulfovibrio ferrireducens. Next base: position 384,218 of record NZ_JAEINN010000002.1, read on the forward strand.
CGATCATCTTCATCGATATATTTGGTTGCGTCACTAGGGTTTTTAAAGCCGAGAGACGCACAAACGTCTTTAGCAACAAACCAAGGATTACCGTCTTTATCTTGAATGACTCGAATTTCAGATTGACCGAACTGGAAGGGAATAATGTTACTCATTGTTCCGTCTCCCGTGTCTGAGAATTATCAATATTTTCTGCGGCAGTTCTTACTTGACGACAAAGAAGATCAATAAGGTTTGCATCGCCTTCCCGGTTGGTTCTCCGGTAAGTTTCCACCAGTATATCCATACTGGCAACGGCTGAGTAAATGATTTGAACGGGATCGCCTGAAAAGTCTTTGGCGGGGTTGATGTTATTTTCATGGAAAAGCCCCTTGTGCAAGGTGGAAAGGGCTATGTTGATTTTATCTTCAACATTTTCGCATAAGCCTTCTATTAAAAGGACCATTGCAGGGTTCTTTTCTTGATCTACCACTTCTGAAAGAGCGGAAAAAAGATCGTGACATGCCCGCATGTTGTTTTCAACTGTGCGGTAAAGGATTTCTTTCTGATTGCTGGCCGTGCTTCTTTCGTGTAAATTGTTCTGATCCATGACTAACCTCCTATTAAGGTTTTTTGTGGTTAGGCTCGGTTGGGTGCTGTTACACCTTGCCGGGCCGAATTAAATTTACTTCTCTTTTTTCTTCTCTTCGTCTTTTGCTAAAATCCTTTCCATACATTCCATAAAAAGCTGTTTTATTGTTACGTCATTTTCCGCAGCGTAAATTTTTAATCGTCTACGAAAGTCCTTATCCAACCGTACTGAGAAGATAACTTCTCCTTCTCTTTTGCTCATGTCTGTTTATACTTATGTCAGTACAAAGTGTCAACAAAAAAATACCAACCGTCTTTGTTTTTTTGACGATTGGTATTTGCGGAGAGGTTATTTTGACTATTTGTCGAAAAGATAAATACTTATACTGCACCCATAAGGCCCGTTTGTAGGGTCTCCACATTTGTCTTCATATCCAAGGATATCAATAATAGAGGCTTGCACATTTGCTCCAGCATCCATTATTATTGCTAATTCCTTTGCCGTTTGAGAGTTTATGTAGCCTAAGACCTGACCTTTTTCTGTTACGACCTCAATTGCATTTGGGTCATGTTTATTGTCGGGGTCTCTTATTAAATCAATTTCTGTATATTTTGCTTCTTCACGGTATAGTTTCTTACCGATGCTTTTTAGATAAGACTGTCGTTTGCCAAATGACACGCCTGCAACTTTTGTATTGAACTCGCTAATAATTTTTGATCTCGGGATTGTTGATTTTGGCTTGTTATTACCTCCCCAATTTTCTGGGTTAAAGGGCATAACTTCCCAAAAGTAATAAACACCTGAAACAATTATAACAAGAACGATAAAAAGAATTATTCCAATTGTGGATATTTTGGACAGTGCTGAAAGAAGTAAAAGCACTCCTATAAGGTAAGCTACGCTGGAAATCATTTAACGTTCTCCTCATCATCAGGACATATATATGATTTGTCATTATAATTAAGTTCTGGAGGATTAAAGCCAGCGTCGTATACTTCTCTAATTGTGCCGTTTTTATCTGATTTAAGACAAATATAGCTATTTTTGCTGTAACCTTTTGACCTTCCACCAAAACTCATTTTGTGTGCATAAGGGACGCAAATTGTAGCTATTCCGTTTTCACAAATGAGGTGACTTTTATTAAGGCCAGCATAAGCTAACTTATAGTCTTTCCCTATAAACAATTGGCAATAGGATTCGGCTTGACCATAAAGGGTTACCCCGCATCCGCTAAGCCCTCCTGTTAATGTAACCACCAATATAATTAAAATTATTTTCTTCATAAAACCTCCATTGTTATGGCGGCTACCAGATACTAGAAATCAAATCAAGTCTCACAAACTGAAAAGGTGAATCATGTTGAAAGCAAACGTTGATTGTTCCCTTTTGGAATTTGATCAGGTTACAGCAGAACTTAAAGCTTACCTTGAAGATAATTGTGAAAGCCTTGCTCATCAAATCAAGGACGAAGCAATACGTCTTTGTCCTATTGATGATGGCAAAATGGTGAAAACCATCAAAGTTGCGAAAAATGGTGATGATTACCGTGTTGTAGTGCGCGATCCTAAGTCTCATTTGGTTGAATTCGGCCATGTAGTTGAAGATAAAAATGGAAACATTGTTGGCCATGCCCAGCCAAAACCTTTCTTGAGGCCAGCTCGTGAGAAAGTTATCGGTGAACTTTTGAGAGCCGGAACGAAAGGTATCGACTTTGTTAATTCGTCTGGATTCTTTGGTAATCATTGGGAAGGATAATTGTTGCTATGCAAAATAAGAAGAGTTACAATAATAAACAACGTTGTCCACATTGCAAAAGGCTACTTTTCGTTGGTGTAGCTTTGAATATAGAAATTAAATGTAAATGTGGTAAATGTATTAAATTTAATAAAAGCGGACCACTGAAAGCCGCATAACATTCGCATCGCGAAACTTGAGTCCTGAGAGGGCCTGAAAGCTGGAACAACCCGGCATTCAGGCCCTTTTGCGTTTGGTGGAGTATATGAAAAGACTTTATAAGGAAATACAGGATAAATTTAATACTGACTTAAGCGGGTTTAAAACTGCTGTTGGTCGTCTTTTCTATGCTCACGTTCCACCAGAAACAAAACAGCCTTACGCCATTTTGCATTGTATTAGTGATCTTAGTGCAGACACATTTACCGAAACTATAAATTCTATTGTTCTTCAATGTGATGTTTATACGGATTCAGATTCTTCCGGCTCATGTCATGACGCATTAAAGAGTGCCATTTCTTTTTTTACGAAAATCGTTTTTGAACCTGCTGGTTTTGCAAACGTTCGATTTATTAAGGACCGGGTAGAGCATCCCCGGCGTGAACATAAACTTTGGCGCGGCTCCGTTGATATTCGGGCAGTCGTCGAACAAACACAGGATTAAAAACTATGGGCAATAGACCACAGTATCAATTGGGTGTGGACTGCGCGGTTGTCTTAAACTGGCGCACTCCAGAAGCGTCTTTTGTTAAAGGACTTAACCGTCTTGGCTTACCTGAAATGAGTCGCGATGCAATTTCTGTAGAAGAATTTAGAAGAGATTTTTCTATTGAGTTTACTACTGGCGGTAAATTCGGGCGAGTTACTTTCTCAGGGAATACCATTTTTGGTGATTCTACCGGACAAGACTTACTTAAGCAGTACCTAGTTGATAATGCCAGAATCACGAATGCTGTCGTAATGCTGGATAAAATAAACTTCATGGCACTTGATCTTGCTCGTGACCCTGAAGGCTGTTTTCAGGTTTCAAAAGCCTCTCCCGGCGAAGCTGATAAGAACGGTGTTTTTTCTTTTTCTGGTGAGATGGTTTGCGGCGGCAGGGTTGCATATTTCACAAAACATATGGTTGCCGACACCATTGCATTTGTTGCCGGTTCTACTGGTGTAAATGACACCGTCACTGACTCAGGTAGTGGTTTTGTGACAGCTGGTTTTGCGGCTGGACAGACTTTAATCGTCGACGGATCTGCATCAAACAATGGCTATTACATTATCAAAGAAGTTGCCGCCGGCATACTGACTCTTGAAAGTGAAGGTTTGTTAACCACAGCTGATGCTGGTGTTCTAACTTCTCTCGACGGCGGAAAACTTTAATTCAATCGGGTTAATTCCCAATCGATAAAGGGGTAGGTCGGATTGCTCCTTTCCGACCTACCCACCAAGGAGCAAACATGAAAGTTTTAATGAACGATTTGAACCCCGGTACAAAATTTTATTTTAACGAAAATAAGCCAAAAGATGGTTGTATTTACCTACGCAGATTGGATTCTGAAGAAGGAAAACGAATTAATAAAGCATGCACAACTAAAAAGATTGAATACAAAAAAGGTCAAAGATTCGCCTTTGAAGAGTTTGATGACAGCAAATTTGATCTATTATTTTATGATTATGTGATTGTTAGTTGGGAAGGTCTTGAAGATGAAGACGGAACTCCGATCCCTTGCACTGCTAAAAATAAAAAGACTCTCGCAATGAAATCTCTTGTTTTCCAAAAAATACTTGCTGATGCAATGGACAAACTTGAAGAAGCTCACATTGAACAGGAAGAAGCTACTGAAAAAAACTAATTGAATTCGCACGATGGTTGGCTTGCGAGGGCCGTCTGCCGTGCGAAGAGTGCAGACGAGCTTATGTCGTCACGACTTGGGACAAAGAGGAAGAAAAAGAGCGCAAAAGTGACGGGCCTCCGTGCTGGGCATGTCGGCCGGAAATTTATCCGGAGAATGAAGAAGCTGTAGAAATTTATTCCCATTGTTCTGGTCAATGGATTTGCGGCGCAAGCGGAGTTGTAGATTTGAATATAGGGACAGCTCTTCAGGTTATGGATGTTTTTGAAGTTGACGATAAAAAGAGTTGTTTAATGGGTGTAAAACAAATTGCCCAAGTACAGCTCGCTAAATGGCGAGAAGAAAGGGAAGAACAGGAAAGCAAAAATGGGCATTAGAATTCCGGGCATATATGTAGAGGTTAAGGGGGATTATTCCGCTCTTGATGAAGATATGCGTAAAGCGCGTGCCATTGTTCGCAATGCATCTTCGGATATGTCTAATTCCATGAACAATGCTCTTGCACCTAAACAAGTCGAATCCAGCGTTAACACTCTTATTCGTAACTTGGGTCATGTTCAGCGAACAGCAAAGCTTACGGGATCAGAGTTTGATAACCTTGGATTAGATCTTGGTGAACTGCAAAAACATACAGGTCTTTCAGAAAAAGCCTTTGCAAAATTGCAGGGGCGCATGCTTCAGCAAAAAGCCACACAGCAAGCAGACCGGGCATTAAAATCTATTGCTCGGTCTGCTAATCTTTCCGCTAACGAAACCGCCTTGCTTCGCTTAAAGATGGGTGATGCTTCCGGCGCCATGCGCGATTTCGGGCGCATAGGGGTTAGTTCTCTCGGGGCTGTTCATTCTCGGGTGTTCTCATTAGGCACAGCTATCGCGGGTTTAGGGGTTGGGTTGGGTCTAACTCATGCCGTCAACTCTTTTGCTTCTATGGATCGTGGGCTTATTGGAGTTCAGAAAACTACAAATCTTACAGACAAGGAAATTCAAAAATTAGGGCTTAATATTCAGCAGATAACTACTGAATTGCCTCTTACAACTGAAGAGTTGTTAGGTATTGCTCAAGCCGCTGGACAGTTGGGGGTTCAAGGTTCCAGTAATATTTTAAAGTTTACTCGTACGGTTGGAATGCTGGGAACTGCTACAGACTTAAAGGGTGATGAAGCCGCGACTACACTTGCCCGTTTGTTAAATGTTACAGGCGAAACCGCAGATGAAGTAGATGTTTTAGGTTCTGTTATTGTTGCTCTCGGCAATAATATGGCCACAACTGAAAGCGAAATTGCTTTTATGGCAACTGAGGTCGGACAAGCAACTTCAACCTTTGGAGTTTCCAGCGCACAAGCGGCTGCTCTTGGTGCTACATTAAGATCATTAGGTGTTAGAGCTGAGCTTGGTGGGTCCGCTGTAGGCCGTGTTTTTAGGGCTATTGATGCATCGATTCGTTCAGGTGGTGAGTCTTTAAAATATCTTGAAAAAATGACAGGTCAAACCGGGGAACAACTTAAAAGGACATTTGCGACAAATTCAACAACTGTTTTTAAACAGTTTATCGAGGGGCTAGGCACAGTCATTAATTCTGGTGGAAGTGCTGCAAGTACTCTCGAAAAATTTGGTTTGAAAGGCGAAGAAATTTTAAAAGTTATGCCTACCTTGGCCCTACGCTCTGACGAGTTGGGTAAGGCCCTCGGTATTGCTGCCAAGGAGCAGGAAAACGCAACGGCTTTGACACAAGAAGCCTTGAAAGCCGCAACTTCCTTTTCTGCTCAAATGACTATTGTTTCAAATGAAGTTGATATTGCCGCCGCTGCGATAGGCAAAGAATTAGCGCCTCATATTATCGAAGCTTCTCGTGCTTTTGGTGATTTCGTAGAAGGTAGCTCCGGTGATTTTGCTGATTGGGCAAAGAAGTCTGCCGAAGGTATAGAAAGCCTTGCCCCTTTGGTACACACAGTTGGAGATGAAGCAGGTTATCTTTTTAATGCATTCACTGACATGCCTGTTGAACTACAAGCTGCGGGAGTAATTCCTGCGTTGTTGTTCGGGAAGAAGGGTATAGCTTACACTCTTTTAGCTCTCCATGCCGCAGAAAGTGTTTTTAATATGGGGCAAGGTCTTGCCGCCGTCCAGATGGGGCACATGAGTTGGGATGATTTATCATCTATGGACGGGAAAGAGCTTCAAACCCGCTTAGATCAACTTAAAAAGAATGCGTCCAATATTAACAAGCTGAAAGCGTCACAGAAGAAAGATTTAGAAATCATGTCTTCGGAAGCTCACCTTTCGGTTGGTAATTCCGGCATATTTGGTGAAGATCTTGCGCACCTTGCAGAATCCCCCTTTATAGGGCCGAAGCAGGTAGAAAAGGAAATTAAACATAAAGCGGGTTCGTCTGTTGTTGATGACGAAGACAAGTCAACTAAGAAACAACTAAAGACTCGCGAAAAATTCAACCTCGAATATAATAAACTTCTGCGTTCCCCATATGATTTTGAAAAAGGTCAGATTCAGAAACAAAAGGAGTTATGGATTGATGCGGGAGTCGATAGAATAAAGGCCGCGAATTGGGAAACTATTAGTCTTGAAAAATTGGATAAAGAACAGGCAGAGAAGCGGGAAAAGGTTCTTGATCAGTTTAATCAAAAATTTCAGTTAATAACTCTTAGTAAATACGAGTTTGAAAAAAATCAGATTGCAGCTCAATATAATGTATGGATTAAAGCCGGAGCTGATGAAGTAAAAGCTAAAAAGTGGGCTAATCTTGAACTCAAGAAACTTGAACAAAAACACACTAAAGATTTATCTCAAGAAGCTGCTAAACAGATTAAAGAAGAGAAAGAGACCGCGCGTAAAAAGCTTGAAGCTAGTGACGATTTTTTTGCTGGAATGTATCAAGGCTATCTCGATCTTACAGAGAAAGCTAAGACGTGGGCTCAGCGTGGAATAGAGATTGCTGGAAGCTTTGCCTCATCATCTAAAGCCGCACTGTCAGACCTAGGTTTCGATGCTCTTACCGGGCAAATGAAATCCTTCTCTAGTTACTGGTCTACTTTTTGGGGCGGTCTTGCACGATCTATTTCAAATCACTTGGCTGATCTCGCAGTAACCAAAGGTCTTGATATGCTCATGGGGATGGGCGGTGGTTTGTTTGATATGGCTGGTTCGTTCCTTTCAAATGTCTGGCATACGGGTAATATGCGCCTTGGTGCGGACGAGGTAGCGTCCATTTTGCAAGAAGGTGAAATGGTCGTTCCGGCTCGGCAGGCGGAAGCTATTCGTCAGTCTGTCGGTTCTGAAGGCATGAGCAAATCAAGTTTTTTTGATTCTGTTGTTGATCGTGTATCGGTTGGAAACAGTTCTGTTTTTGACAATATCAATAATAGTCAGCGGGATGTTTACGGGCATCATATGTTTAATTCCGCAATGTCTGCCGGTGCTGCTGGGCTGTGGAATGGTTTTTCAAATTGGCAAACTGTAGGACAGCAAGCCGATGTTATGCGAGGTGCAGGAATTAATGTCAGTCAAAGTGCCGTTGATAATTTGCAGTGGAATTCTGCTTTAGGCGGACTCGCAGGGACTATGTTCACGGGGTTTGCCGGGAATATGTTTGGTAGTTTCGGCAATCAGATGCTTGGAATGAATGATGAAAAATATAACCTTGCCGGACTTGAATTTTCGACTGCTAATATTGGTAAAATATTAGGTGCTGCGGCAGGTTTATTCATTGGTGGACCAATGGCTCCTGTTCTGTCTGGAGCTCTTTCTCCTGTTTTTTCTCTAGGCGTTTCAGGTTTGGCGGACATGTTTAATTTAAGAGACGATGAAAATTTACGTGATGCTCTCGAAGATAAGGTTGGTTGGCTTGAATCTCATGTAATGATGTCATCATTCCGTGATCGAATTACAAAGAATTATGAAGGTAATTATAATCCTCTCGGGTTAACTGAAAAACCCGCTACAGGGTCTTATGTATTAGTTAATGGTAAGTATATTCCTGTTGGTCCTAGCTTACCATATCAACAATTAGCCTTGGAAATTGAAGCTGCATATGAAGCGGAACGTCGTGATCCCGTTTCACAGGTTTTGTCTTTTGCCCATGCTTATGGCCATGAATATACGCAGGGTATTATGGATGGTAAGGGTGAAGGTGGACAAATTGATGCTTTGTCTGGAGCTGTTAAGTCTGATCCCGGATTTTTTGGATATACAACTCGCCAGTGGGCTGCGAAGCAATCTAAAACGGGATTTGCTTATGAAGATTCTTACTACACAGGAGATGGCAGGCGGGTTGATATTGACTCAATTTTTAACCCTAATTCTAAAGCCGCGCTTGGGTTAGGCCCAGGGTGGGAAAAGACATTAGGAATAGTTGAGAAAGTCCTTGGATATCAGTTCGGTGACGGGCTGAGTGGTGACAGAGGCGGACTTGATGGTCTTGGCGGGTATGGAGGTTATTCCGGTGTTAGCGGCAATTATGATTTAAGCGGTTTCGGTCATGAATTTGATTCCTTCTCCGGTTCTCTTGGTTCCGACGGCTCTGATAGCTCCGACAGGTCGAGCGGGGGCACTGGGTCAGGAAATGCAGGAGGGGCAAGTGGTTCTTCTGGTATAGGCCGCAGACACGGCGGCGATGTAAAAGCTGGCGGCAAATACGTTTGGCAGGAAACAGGGCTTCCCGGTGAAGTTTTCTTTCCTCAGACTAACGGCTACGTCATGAACCATGAAGACAGCGCACAAATGATTAACGCGCTTAAAGTTTTGGTTAATGAACAGAAAATAGGTACTTCCTCAACTTCTGGTTCAGGTGACGGCCCGATGCTTGTTACTCTTAATTTGGATGGGCAACAATTAGCCTCGGCTCTTGTTGCGGGACTTCGGGAACAGTCAAAAAACGGCGTTCAGTTCGTGCATAAAGATATGCTCATTGAGTCGCGGTCATGAGTTGGCAAGAGTTTGCCGAAAGGCCGCATAGTGTAAAAATTTACACAGTTGAAATTTCAGTTGCCGATCCTGCTAATCCTACGGCAGAGCGTGAAGTTTTGCGCTTTTCTTCTGATTCGATCGATCCCGCATTGACTGATCATATTTATGAACCGTGCATTAAAACCCTTCCAATTTTCACCCGCTCTTTGCAGTCCCTAACTTACGGGCGAACAGCCGCCACTTTTGGCAATATGGTTTTACTCATTGATGAAGTACTTCGCGAAAAAATAGCTAATAGACTTTTTGCGGGTGCGCCTGTTGTCATCCGTTCCGGCTTTGACGGGCTTCCTGTTTCTGATTTTAAGGATGTTTTTACGGGCAGGGTTTCCGGCTCTCCCAATTGGGACGATTTAAAAATTACTTTGCCGCTTGCAGATGGTGTTCTGGATTTACTCGATCACAAATTGACTGAACAAACATTAAGCGGCCTTTTGCCGACGGTCATTTCAGGGCTTCTTGATTCTGCAAAATTAACAGCGGACAAAAGAGATTCGGCTATGTGGGATAAATGGGTAGCTGAAAATAATTTTTCAATATGGCTTCCCGTCTCAGCTAATCAAACCCTTGGCAGTGTTTTAGATATTATCCTTTCTCCGCTTGCTTGCTGGTATGGATTTGACCGCAGCGGTAAATTCAGAATTGCCACGTTTTCTGCGCCTGCCATTGATGCTGTTCCAGCTTTAGAACTCACCGATATTGAACTGACTAAATTTTCTGAAAAGAATCATGGCAACCAAGCAAGTAAGGTTGTGGTTTCTTACTATTCCGTAACCGGAGAACTACCCGAAACTGCTGAACGGAGTTGGGAAGATTCAGCAATCAAAGAACTGAATCCTTCCGCCGTTGAAATGAGCAAAAACACTGTTCTTTCTACCGTAGCAAATGCGGACGCTGTTCGTGATCGCTGGAAAGACCTTTTCTCAGGACGTCGGTTTGTAGCTGATATCTCAGCAAAGACACAGTTGTTTGCTCTGAATATCGGAGATTATGTCCGCGTTATTCGTGACCGGCTAAATATTGATTATGTGTATCAAGTTCAACAAATATCCGACGACATGGGAAACAATAAAGTATCCGTGGGGTTGTTCAGATGAATACAAATATATGTTTTTTGTGGAACACCACAGGGATTGATAAGGCCGCATTTTCTGCAAATGGATCAGTAGAAGGATGGCCCGTTGCGAACCTTCAGCACCCGCAGCCGGCTAAAGCGTGGAAATGTCCCACTGGCAAAGGTGAAATTACTATTTTGTGTGATGACACCGAAATGATTACAGCCGTGGCTATCATTGGCCACAATCTTGGAGTTGATTCAACTCTAACAATTCGCGGATATGAAGACGATCTTGCAACCGAAGTATACAGTGAAACATTTGAAGTAATCCAGCCCGTTTATACTCCGGCAGAACTTTTGCCGTGTAACTCTTCCCCGCTTGGTTATCCGTCTGATGATGATCTTGCCGTTTTACCGCGCACAACGGCAGTCTTTTTTTTAAAGGAAGCCTTGTGTCAGTATAAATATAAAATTGAAATTGATAACGGGGATAAACCTTTCCATGTCGGCAGACTGATTATGTCTGATCATTTTGAGCCAGATCACAACATTTCGCCGGGCTGGAGAGAAACTCCGGTTGATACTTCTAACATTGGCTACTCGCTCGGTGGTCAACTGTATGCTGATGACCGCAAACGTCGTTATTCATTTTCATTTGCTCTGAATTATTTGTCGGAAGGCGAGATTTATGGAGCGCTCAGAAAACTGCTTTATCATTGCGGGATAAGTCGTCCACTGGTTGTTTCACTTATTCCTGATGATCCGCTTCTCCGTCAACAAACATCATTATATTGTACGCTGAAATCTTCTGTCTCTGTTGTTCACAATAGTAAAAATCAGTCATCAGCAAATTTTATAGTAGAGGAGTACTTATGAGTATTATTTTAGAAGAAATCGGATGTCGCGATTTTTCGTGGGTTCTGGTTGTAAACAAAAATACTAAGGCTCTTGAGGCTTATATAAACTCTCTGGAGACAAGACAGGGTGAAGCCATTACTGCTGTAGCTTCCGAAGTCGGAGCCGCAAGAGGCGGAACAGCCAAACTTGTAGATAGACTTGATGCTGTTGACGCGACTGTATCGGATGCCGTGGCATTATCCGAGTCTGTAATATTGGGAGATCAAGCAACAATTTTTGATCCGGCGGCAAGCTACACAAGCCCTAAATTGGTTGTTTATGACGGGGATACATATCGTTGTTTATCCGGTGAGAACGTTATTGGTGTTTTGCCGACCAATGTAACTGTTTGGAAAAAACTGACAAACATAAACAAAGCCGAAACTCCCAATCTGATTTTAAAAAGCAGTTCGGAAAATATGGGTGTAACTGCAAAGGGCAGGGTTGTTTTAGACTATGATGCAAACCTTGTATGGGATCATAACTTGCCGGATTTTGCTGTCGTTAAAATTACGGATATTGAAGATGAGGGTTACGTCACTGGAAAAGATCTATGGGAGTTTTCTTTTAAAGCTCCAATAGTGACCGAAAACACGGTGTTTTTGCTTAAGCTTGCGATTTGGTTCGGCGGGGTGAATATTTCAGAGGCCGCAGTTGCTTCTTTCACATCTATTTTTGTGCCTATTCAGGACGGCGCAACGATGGCTTACGCAAACACTGTTGAAGCTTTCCCCGGTGCAACTGTCGATGCAGCCGGAATTCAGCCTCCGGCTTATTCTGTTGGAGCAACTAACGCAAAACAGATTGTCAGTGGTAAAATGGAAGTTGAGGT